>NZ_WVTE01000066.1:0-11651 GCF_009939605.1 Rhodococcus sp. YH1
TTCCGTCTGACCGGACGCCTCCATCGCAGGAATCCCGAGCTGAGCAAGGTTCTGCTCAGCAACGGTCTGAGTCTGATCGGCTCGGACAAGGGCCTGGCGCCGAGAGCTCGCCGGGACATCGAGGCAGCTGCCCGTTCGGGCCGGTTCAGCGTGCGCGATCCCGAACTGGCCATGACAGTCGCAGCAGGGGCCGCGCTATGCCTGGGTCAACTGCTGCACGACCACCCCGAACGTGACGACGCGGAGGCCACCGACCAGGTCACCGAGGACCTGTTGCGCATGTTCGGCGTCTCGGCCGACGAAGCCCACGAAATCTGCCGACGCCCCCTACCCGACGCCGACTATCAGCCCCCAGCCGCAACCGCCACATAGCTCGTCTGCTTCGTCAGGATCGTCGGCAGGCGCGGCTTCCCACCCGCCGTGATCTGGAACCTCGAATCCTTGGTGCGGATCGACTGCCGAGCATCACGCGGCGAGGACTAACTGCGGCGGCGCGGGCGAGGAACCGGACCCGCCATCACCATGGCGTCGTAGATCTCCATCAGGGCGCGTCGCTGTCGAGGCGCGAGGGCCGGGTCGGCCTCGAGGGCGGCTTCGATTCGTGCACGTGCGTCGTCGCCGTCGCGGTCGCCTGCGGGAAAGCCGGCCTGCTCGTAGAGAATGTCGGCGCTGATGTTCAGCGAGCGTGCGATGGCATCGATGACGGTTGCCGAGGGGGCGCGCAGTCCGCGCTCGATCTGCGAGAGGTACGGATTCGAGATCCCGGCCATCTCGGCGAACTGCCGCAGGGTGAACTTGTTGAATTCTCGCTGCCGTCGGATGATTTCCCCGAGCTGTGCCGACGGTCTCCTCATACTCGCGAGTTTACTGACACGCTCGGGGCTGAACACACGCTCGAAGCCCGTGGAACAGGTGCGCAGTATCGCAGGGCACGGGCGGCTCAGTCCTCATCGAGGAAGTCCCCGATGAGCTGCGCCGCCCGGGCGGTCTCCTGGAGCACGCACAGGTGGCTGCCCCCGTCGATGATCTCCAGGCGGCCGTGAGGGACGGCCTTGGCGATGATCCGGCCGTTGACGGTCGGCACGAGCCGGTCGTCGCTCCCCGCGATCACGAGCACGGGCATCGGCAGGTGGCGCAGCCACGGTCGACTGGTCCACTCGAAGGCCGCGCGGAGCTGGACGACATGGCCCCGCAACGACGGCCGGCAGTCCCGGCGGATCTCGAGGTGCTCGTCGAGGAGCGCGGGATCGTCGACGATCCCCTCGGCGTAGATCAGCGGGGCGACCTTGCGGAAATACGCCGGGGAGTAGAAGCTCACCGGGTTGAAGACGGCGGTCAGCGCCCTCGGCGGGCTGGGCATGCCGCCCAGGCCGCAGTTCGTCGAGGCCAGCGCGAGCCTCTCGACGCGTCCGGGACTCCGGCGCGCCAGCTCCTGCGCCACCATCCCGCCGAACGACAGGCCGAGCACGCCGGCCGAGTCGATCCCGAGGTGCTCGAGGAGATCATCTATGACGCCCGCGTGCTCGCGGACGCCGAAGCGGCCGCGGGGGACCGAGGAATGCCCGGACCCCGGCGGGTCGACCGTGATGGTTCGAAACCGCCCGAGCCGGGCCTCGAGTGGACGCCAGAACTCCAGGGGGAGGCCGATACCGTTGATCATCAGCAGGGCCGGCCCGTCGCCCCGGACTCGGTAGCGGACACGCAGCCCCGCCGTCTTCATGAACTGGGGTTCTTCCAGCGTCGAAGCGCTCGGCGTCTTCTTCTGCATGGGATGACCGCCTCTCGGTTGACCCCGCGCCTGGAGTGCAACGCGACTGTGAGACAGATTACCCCTCGGGGTGCTTGCTTGCAAGCTAATCATCAGCTAGATAGCTACCAGGCCCGCCGGGCGGGAGCGGTCGGCGGGCCGCAGCCCGGCCGCGTAGAGGCATTGTCGGACAACATATCCGACATTCCGTGCGCTCACGTAGGCCCTCACGCGCGACACCGGCGATGCACCATGAACCCGATGACACAGAGCGGGACACGCCGTGGGCGGCGGGAGGGGGCGTTCCCTTTCGCCGATCACCCGGATCGGGTCCTCACGCGACGGTCGAGGCGGTCCTCCCACCCCGTCCGGCGGCAGCGGTCGCCGCCTCCATACAGCTGTAAACCACCGTCGCACAACAAATCCCGTTCTTGAACGCAGACAACGACCGCGCCCATGTGCTGCCGCCGATGCGGCGCGAGTTGTCCACCGACCGCCGACGCCACAACTCGTCGTCGTAGATCTCCTCGTAATCGGTCTCGTCCCAGTACTTCTCGCGCCGATACAGCAACCCGAAGAAACAGTCGGTAGTCCTTCGCGTAGGCGCGCTCGGTTCCCTCGGCCAGGAACCCTCGGAGCGCGCCGACCGAGCGCGCCCGGGGACCGGATCCCGACGGCCCTCGCGGCCCGGCTACCCTCGATGTCATGGGCAGGCAGCGGGAGCGTCGGGCCGCGCCGGGGTCCGGTCGCGGTCCGGCCGAGGGCATCTACGACATCGACACCGGCACCTGCGAGCTCGTCAAGGACCGGTACCTGCCGGACGGCTGGGTGCTCGAGGTCAACGGGGTGCCCAGCTCCCACATCGATCTCGCCGATCCCACGCTGCTCGAATTCGAGTACATGCGGTGGATCGCGCAACTGCTCGAATCACAGCGGCCCCGGGACGAGCGGCTGCGCGTGCTGCACCTCGGCGGAGGGGCCTGTTCCATGGCCCGCTACCTCGCCGCCACCTATCCGAACGCGCGGCAGGTGGTGGTCGAGATCGACGGCCGGCTCGCCGAACTCGTCCGGGACTGGTTCGACCTGCCCCGTGCCCCGCTGCTGCGGATCCGGGTGGGGGAGGCGCGGGCGGTCCTCGCCTCGCTGACCGACGCGACCCGCGACGTGATCGTCCGCGACGTCTTCGCGATCAACCGGACGCCCGTCGCGCTGACCACGGTCGAGTTCACCCGGCACGCCCGCCGGGTGCTCGATGCGGGCGGCGTCTACGTCGTCAACTGTGGTGACACCCGGGATCTGACCACCGCCCGGCGGGAGGCGGCCACCATCGGCAGCATCTTCGAGCACACCGCGATCATCGCGGATCCGGCGATGCTCAAGGGCCGCCGCTACGGCAACATCGTCATCGCCGGCAGCGACGCACCGCTCGGGCAGTCCCCGGCCCTGGCCAGGGACCTGCTCGGCGGGGGAGTGCCCGCCCAGGTCTGGACCGACGCACAGGTCCGCCGGTTCGCCGCCGACGCCCGCGTCCTCCTCGACGCCGAGTGCCGACCGCCGGCCACGGTCCCGGCCAACGAGGTGGCCACCGGCTGACCCGTCAACCCGTCCGGCCGGCGGTCCAGGCGAGCAGGTCATCGACCGGCCACGTGTTGATCACGTCCCCGGCCTCGACCCCGCGTTCGGCGGCCCGTTCGCAGCCGTACCCGATCCAGTCCAGCTGTCCGGGCGCGTGCGCGTCGGTGTCGATCGCGAAGCGGCAACCGAGATTCAGTGCGAGGTCGATCAGCCGCTCGGGCGGGTCCTGCCGCTCGGGGCGCGCGTTGATCTCCACCGCGGTGCTGTGGTCGCGGCACGCCGAGAACACCGCCTCGGCGTCGAACCGCGACTCCGGGCGGGTGCCGCGCCCACCCTGCACCAGCCGGCCCGTGCAGTGCCCGAGCACGTCGACGTGCGGGTTCTGCACCGCCTTCAGCATCCGCTTCGTCATGACCGCCCGGTCGGCCCGCAGATTCGAGTGCACGCTCGCCACCACGACGTCGAGTTCGGCGAGCAGACCCTCGTCCTGGTCGAGGGTGCCGTCGTCGAGGATGTCCACCTCGATCCCGGTGAGAATGCGAAAGGGGCGGCCGCTGTCCGCGAGGACGCGGTTGAGGTCGGCGACGACCCCCAACTGGGTGCGCAACCGCTCGGCCGTGAGCCCGTTGGCCACCTTCAGCCGGGGGGAATGGTCGGTGAGCGCGCAGTATCGGCGCCCGAGTGCCGCGGCGGTCCGCATCATCTCGGCGATCGGGCTGCCACCGTCCGACCAGTCCGAATGCACGTGGAGATCGCCCTGCAGGGCCTCCAGCAGTTCCGCACCGCCGCGGCCGATCGGCTCGGCCTCCGCGCGCAGTTGCTGCAGGTACGCGGGCACCCCGTCGAAGGCTTCCCGGATCACGGTGGCGGTCTTCGGGCCGACGCCGGCGAGGGCGGTCCAGCTGTCCGTACGGCGCCGTGCGGCGCGCTGCTCGGGGCTCAACCGGGCGACGACGTCGGCGGCGTGGCGGTAGGCCTTCACGCGGTAGCTCTCGGCCCGTTCGCGTTCGAGCCAGAACGCGACCTCCCGCAGGGCGTCCACCGGGTCCATGCGTCCATTCTCGCCACGGCGGTCCGTAGCGTGGGGCACATGCGCACAAATGCGAGGTGGCGGCGGACGGTGACCGGAACCGCGATCGGGGTGGCCGGAGGGACGCTGGCGCTGGCCGGGGTCTCGGCCCGGGTCGCGGCGCCCGCGGCGGGGCGGCTGTACACCCTCGCCGACGCGCCGACGGCGCCGGTGGTGATCGTGCCGGGTGCCCGGGTCCGGAACGGATGGCCCATGCCGATGCTGCGCGGGCGCCTCGACGTCGCCGTCGCTCTGCTCGCGGACGGCCGCGCCCGCAGCGTGCTCGTCTCGGGCGACGCGGGGGGCCGGTCCGGGGACGAGATCGCGGCGATGACCGGCTATCTGGTGGCGCACGGCGTGGGACGGGAAGTGATCGCCACCGACCCCTACGGGCTCGACACATACGACACCTGCCATCGCGCCGCACAGGTCTACGGCGTGACGACGGCCCTGATCGCCACCCAGGACTTCCATCTTCCGCGGGCCGTCGCGCTGGGGCGGCGCGCAGGGATCGACATGGCCGGCGTGGTGGCCGGGTGCGACTGCCGGCTGCGCACCCGGGTGCGCAACGTGCTGCGCGAGTATCTGCTGTCGCGGCCGAAAGCGCTTGTGGAGATGCACTTTCCGCGGCCGCCGCGCGTGGGGTCGGCCACGGACGGCACGTCGACCGGGATCCTCGCCTAGGGTCGTCGCATGCGACCTTCAGCCCTGATCACCGGTGGCGGCCGCGGCGTCGGCGCCGCCATCGCCCGGGAACTCGCCCCCAGCCACGACCTGCTGCTCGGGGGCCGGCGCGCGGAGTCGCTCCGGGCGATCTGCGAGGAGATCCCGGAGGCGGTGCCGTGGCCGGTCGACCTGCTCGACCACGAGGCGGTGGCCACGGCCTGCTCGGGCATCGACCGGTTGGACGTGCTGGTACACAACGCGGGCCTCGCCGAGCTCGGGACGATCGCCGACGGCGGAATCGCGCAGTGGCGGGAGATGTTCGAGTCGAACGTGGTGGCGGTGGTGGAGCTGACGCGTCTGCTCCTGCCGGCGCTGCGGGCCGCGAACGGCCATGTCGTGCTGCTCAACTCGGGGGCCGGGCTGAACGCGAAGGCCGGCTGGGGTGCGTACGCCGCCAGCAAGTTCGCGTTGCGCGCGTTCTCCGACGTCCTGCGGCAGGAGGAGCCGGCGCTGCGAGTGACATCGGTGCATCCTGGCCGGATCGACACCGACATGCAGCGTGCGATCGTCGCGAGCGAGGGCCGGATCTACGAACCGGAACGTTTCCTGAAGGCGTCGACCGTGGCGCGCGCAGTGCGCCAGGCGGTCCAGACACCGGCCGACGCGCACCCGACGGAGATCGTGCTGCGGCCCCGCTGAGCCGTCGTCAGAACGGCAGCGGAATCACGACCGGCGCCCCGTTCGGCAGCTGGATGCGGATCTGCGGTGGTGGCGGCGGGGCAGGCGCCGGGGCAGGCGCCGGAGCCGGTGCCGGTGCCGGGGGAAGCGGCTCCGGCGCAGGCGGCGGGGGAGGCGGCGGTGGCGGCGGCGGGGGAGGCGGCGGTGGCTCCGGGGGTGGCGCCGGGGCCCGCGGCGCGGGCGCCGCAATGTCCACGTCCGGCACCAACGCGGGAGACGTTTCCGGTGCGGGCGGCGGTACCGGGTCGATCGCCCCGGGTGCCGGTTGCTTGGGGCCGGCACCGATGGGCACCGCCAGCAGATTGCCGGTGGTGACGTCGACGACGGTCAATTCACCGACGGGCGCCGCACCCGGCTGCACCACGAACAGCCGTTCCTCGTCGAGGCCCGACCAGCCCTCGCCTTCGAGATCCTGACCCGAGGACAGGACGGGGGAGAGCAGCGGGCTCCCCGGTGCACACCGCACGCGGGGGACGCCGCGGTCGTCGACGAGAACGACGGTTCCGGCCTCGAGGACGGACTGCACGGGCACCGCGCGCCCGCCGCGATACTCGTGATCGGTGACCCGGGTGTCCGCACGCAGCAGCACCGGCGTCAGTGTGCGCAGGTATCCCCGGGCGTCGGCGACGTCGAATACGTCGAGCCAGGCCTCCTGCTTGGCCGGGTCCTGCTCGAGCGTGCCGGCGAGCCGCTCGCGGTCGCACAGCTCGCGCTCCAGGCTGCCGCCGTAGAGCCCGGTCCGGTCTCCGGACACCGTCACCGGGCCGTCGTCGGGAACGGGAAGCTCGGCCTGCGGTGCCGGTGGAACGGCGACCGGTACCTGGTCGGGCAGGAGCAGGACGCTCCACGGATGCTCACCGCGCGACGTCGCGAGGTCCAGGCGTACCGGCTCGGTTCGCGACGGACCGTCCGTGGAGCATCCCCCCACGGCGAGCGCAGTCAGCGCGAGTACCATCCCGAATCCGCGCGCAGCGGTGCCGGCGGCCACCCGCCCATGGTAGGCGGAACCCCTCCGCATCTCGGGTGGTTTCGGTCGGCTTCAGCCCTCGCGCGCCAGCCGGAGGCGGGCGATCCGACGGCCGTCCAACTCGCTCACGGTGAGGCGATGGCCGTCGACGGTGATGCTGTCGCCGAGTCGTGGAAGGCGCTGGAGGCGGTGCAGCATGCACCCCGCGACGGTCTCGTAGGGGCCTTCGGGCAGCCCGATCCCGGTGGCGCGTTCGAAGTCCTCGACGATCAGCAGACCGTCCACCTGCTGTGTTTCGGGCTGCGCCGGAGCGGGCGTGACCGAGGCCTGCTCGGTCGGTTCGAACTCGTCGCCGATCTCGCCGACGATCTCCTCGACAATGTCCTCGAGCGTCGCGATCCCGGCGGTGCCGCCGTACTCGTCGACGACGAGGGCGATCTGGTCGTTGTTCCGGCGCATCAGCGACAGTGTCGCGAGTGCCGGTTTGGAGCCGGGCAACGAGAGGATGGGCCGGCACACGTCGGCGACGGTCGAGGCGTTCGCCGGATCGGCGAGCAGCAGGTCGCGCAGGTGCACGAAGCCCACGACGTCGTCGAGCGACGATCCGACGACGGGGTACCGGCTGTGCGTACCCGCCAGCGCCTGTTCGCGCGCCGCCGGGATCGGGGTGCCGGCGGGCAGGAAGTCGACCTCGGTGCGCGGACGCATCACCTCGAGCAGCGATCGCTGTCCAGCGTCGAACACCTCCGCGAGCACCGTGCGCTCGTCCTCCGGCACTGCCGAATGGCCGAGCAGCAGTTCGCGCAGCTCCTCGTGGGTGATCTCCTCGCTCCGGCGCGCCGGGTCGGCTCCGAGCAGCCGGACGAGTCCGTCGGTGGAGACCGACAGCAGCCGGATCACCGGTCGCATCAGGGTGGCGAACCGGTCCAGGGCCGGTGCGGTCAGCAGCGACACCCCGGTGGCCCGCTGCAGGGCGATGCGCTTGGGGACGAGTTCGCCGAGCACCAGGGAGAGGTAGGCGATCACCAGTGTGGTGCCGATGAGGGCGGCGGCGCTCGCCGCCGCGGCGGGCAGCCCCCACGACTCGAGGGCCGGGGCGAGGTTCGGTGCGATGGACGAGGCGCCGTAGGCAGCGGAGAAGAACCCGGCCACCGTGACGCCGATCTGCACCGCGGACAGGAAACGGTTGGGATCCTTCGCCAGCGCGGCCGTCCGGCGGCCGCGCCGGCCGCGTTCCTCGAGTGCACGAATCTGACTCTCGCGCAGCGACACCAGGGCCAGCTCGGTGCCGGCGAAGACGCCGCCGATCAGGACGAACACCAGGACCAGCAGGATGTCGACGAGCGCCGACCCGGTCATGGCGGCCACCCGGGACCGTCGGCCATGTCGTGTCTCCTCACCGGGAAGACGCGGGATACGGCTCCCAGTCTAGGAACGCGGCGGCGGTTCGGATACCGATCGCACGGCCTCCGGAGGGGGATGTTCCACGTGAAACAGTTCGGGTTCAGGAGGCGGGGAGGGTCTGCATGTCCTCCTGGCTCCAGTAGGCCTTCATGCTCGTGATCCGCGCGTCGTCGTCGAAGGTCATGACGTCGATGACCTCCATGACGAGATCCTGCTCGCCGAGGTGGGTGGTGAGCCGGAACAGGAAGGCCGCGTTGCCGGCGGCGATCTTCAGGGTGAGCAACTCGCCGGTCTGGGTGAGCGGCTCGATCATCGAGTAGAACTCACGCAGGGACGCCTCGGTGGTGCGAACGTCCGTGCCGATCGGGTCCTCGACCGTGGCACCGGGGGCGTAGAGGGCGAGCACCTCGTCGGTGGTCCCTTTCGCGACCGACCGGATGTAGGACTCGACGGTGGCGCGGATCGCGACGGGAGTCGGGGCCATGCGAAAACCTCCGTTGCTAGAACGTGTTCTAGCAACGGAGGTTAGCAGCGCGCGCCGGGACTGGGAATGTCCGGCGTTGCCGCCGCTGCGCCTCGGCCCGCGCACCGGGACCCCCACGCCGGGGGATCAGGCCCCCGCGTCGGCCGTCGGGAGCAGGCGTTCGAGGACGTCAGCGAGGGTGATCAGCCCGACCACCCGGCCGTTGTCGGTGACGGTGGCCAGGTGGTTGCGGGTCTCGCGCATGGTGCGCAGCGCCTCGTACACCGGCACCGCCGTCTCGAGGGTCAGCGCCGGGCGCATCAACTCGGCGGCGGTCACCCCGTCGGCGGCGTGCAGGCTGTCCCGCACGTGCACCACCCCGTCGACGTGCCCGTTGCCCCGCACGAGCAACCGCAGGTGCCCGGTGCGCCGGGCGGTGTCCCGGATCTGCGCGGCGTCCGCGTCAGGGGTGACACTGCTCGGGCGGGCGTTGGGGCGGACGATGTCGCCGACGGTGAGGGCCTCGAGTTCGAGCGCGCTGGTCAGGTGCCCGTGGTAGCGCTCGTCGAGGGTGCCCACGGTGGCCGAGTGCTCGACCAGGTGCCGCAACGCATCCGGGTCCTGTCCGGCGCCGACCTGGTCGACCGGGACGACACCGACCCGCCGCAGGCACCAGTTGGCCAGGTGGTTGAGCTGCACGATCACCGGCCGGGTCAACCACATGAACGCGCGCATCGGGAGCGCGAGCATGGTCGCCGACTTCTCCGGGTGCGCGATCGCCCAGGACTTCGGGGCCATCTCCCCGACCACCAGATGCAGGAACGTCACGATGATCAGCGCCAGGACGAAGCCGGCGACGTCGGCCAGCCAGAGCGGAGCGCCCCAGTCCTCGAACACGGGAGTGAGCCAGTGGTGCACGGCGGGCTTGGTCACCGCACCGAGGGCCAGGGTGCACACGGTGATGCCGAGCTGGGACCCGGCGAGCAGGACCGACAGCTCCGAGGCGCTGCGCAGCGCCGCGCGGGCGGCACGGCTGTGCGGGGCGGCGTCCTCGAGGCGGTGCCGGCGGGCGGCGATGAGCGCGAACTCGACCGCGACGAAGAATGCGCTCGCCGCGATCAGCCCGACCGTCACGGCGAGCACGATCCAGGGATTACTCATCGCCGGTCACCTCGCCGTCGGTGCGCACGGTCACCAGCACCGAGGACGGCACGCGCCGGTCGATCTCGCGGACCTCGGCGATCAGCGTCCGCGCCGGGGGTGCGCTCTCGTGCACCAGGTCGGCCGGGTCGGGCTCCAGCGGGATCGCGACGGTGTCGCCGACGGCGGGCAGGCCGCCGAACTCGGCGATGACCAGGCCGGCGAGGGTTTCGTAGTCGCCCTCGGGCAGCTCCTGGTCGAGGGTGCGGGCGACCTCGTCGAGGTGCACGTCGCCGCGGATGACCCAGCCCTCACCCTGGCGGGTGATCACCTGCGTCTCGACGGCGGTGTCGTGTTCGTCGGCGATCTCCCCGACGAGTTCCTCGGCCATGTCCTCGACGGTGACGACGCCGGCGAAGCCGCCGTACTCGTCGACCACCAACGCCATCTCCTCCTGCCCCTCGGTCAACCGGGCCAGCACATCGGGCAGCGGCAGCGTCGTGGGCACGATCACCGCGGGCCGGCACACCGTCCCGGCCGTCCCGGTCGTCGCGTCCAGGGCGAGCAGATCGTGCAGATGCACCACACCGCGCAGGTCGTCGGCGGAGAAGCCGACGACCGGGTACCGGGTGTGGCCCTCGCTCATCCTCGCCAGCACCCGCGTCACGGGTTCCCCCGCGCGGACGTAGTCCACGCGGGCACGCGGAATCATGGCGTGCTCGGCGGTGCGGGTCGGGAAGTCGAGGATCCGGTCGAGCAGGGTCGACAACTCCGTGGGCAGATCGCCGGCGTCGCGCGATTCGGCCACGATGTGCTCGAGGTCGCGGACGGTGGCCGAGTGCTCCACGTCGTGCACCGGTTCGATCCGCAGCGCGCGCAGCAGCAGGTTCGACGAGGCGTCGAACAACCGGATCAACCAGCCGAACAGCTTCAGGTAGAGCGTGGTGGACAGCGCCAGCCATCGAGCGACCGGCTCGGGCCGGGCGATCGCGAGGTTCTTCGGGAACAGCTCCCCGAAGACCATCTGCACCACGGTGGAGAACAACACCGCCAGCACCGTGCCGACCGCCACCCCGACCGCGGTCGGGATGCCGACACCACCGAGGAGCTCCCCGAGGCCGCTGCCGATGAGCGGTTCGGCGACATAGCCGACGAGCAGGCCGGTCACGGTGATGCCGAGCTGAGCGCCGGAGAGCATGAACGAGGTGCGGCGGGTGACCGACAGGGCGCGGGCCGCGGCGGCGTCGCCGGCTTCGGCACGCGCCTTGAGCCGGGACCGGTCCACCGCCATGTAGGCGAATTCCTGGGCCACGAAATAGCCGGTCAGGGCCGTGATGGCCAGGACCACGAGGATGCCGAGTGCGATACCGAGGACGGTCAGCACGGTCGGCTCCGATGGGCGGTGACGGACGGGGCGTCACTCGGGGGCGGGGAGGGTCTTCGAGGTTTGCGCTTGGCGCGTCTCATGGCTCTCTCTGCAATAGACGACGACTTCCTGTCACAGAATACGACGAATCGGGCCGCCGACGAGTTCCCTCGTGCGGTGCCGACCCGGTCACAGGGGTCCGGCACCGCACGACGACGCGACACCCGGGCGACGACGGCGCGAATACCGCGCCGGAGCCGTCGGCAGTGCTTGGCTGTTCTGGCAGACGGCCACATCGTGAGGAGCCTCGATGAGCGACACCACCGCTTTCCCCCTGCCCGGGCACGCCGGCACCCTGTCCGCCCGGTGCTGGGTCCACGACGACCCGCGGTACGTCGTATCCAGGGCGAGGAGCTGCGCGTGAGCAGCAAGAAGCGCGACGACCTGCAGGCCGTGATCGCACTGCTCAAGAACGCCGACCTCGACATCGCGCTGCAGTTCGTCAACTACCGGTAG
>NZ_WVTE01000067.1:0-11579 GCF_009939605.1 Rhodococcus sp. YH1
GGCAACTTCTTCCGCGGCGCGGAACTGCAGCAGCGCGGCCTCGACCGCGCCCGCTCCGACTACATGGGCATGCTCGGCACGGTGATGAACTCTCTTGCGCTGCAGGACTTCCTGGAGAAGCAGGGCGTGGACACCCGGGTCCAGACCGCCATCACGATGGGGCAGGTCGCCGAGCCGTACCTGCCGCTGCGGGCCCGCCGGCACCTCGAGAAGGGCCGCGTGGTGATCTTCGGCGCCGGCATGGGCATGCCCTACTTCTCCACCGACACCACGGCCGCGCAGCGCGCCCTCGAGATCGGCGCCGAGGTGGTCCTGATGGCCAAGGCCGTCGACGGTGTCTACTCGGCCGATCCGCGGATCGACCCCGACGCGACCCTGTTCACCGAGATCACCCACCGCGAGGTCATCGAGAAGGGGCTCAAGGTGGCGGACGCGACCGCGTTCAGCCTCTGCATGGACAACGACATGCCGATCATGGTCTTCAACCTGCTCACCGAGGGGAATATCGCTCGGGCCGTCGCCGGTGAGAAGATCGGAACACTCGTACGGTCATGAACGGACAACGGAACATGGAGGAACTGCCGTGATCGATGAAGCTCTCTTCGAGGCCGAGGAGAAGATGGAGAAGGCCGTCACGGTGGCCAAGGACGATCTCGGATCCATCCGCACCGGCCGCGCGAATCCCGGCATGTTCTCCAGGATCGTCGTCGACTACTACGGCGCGCCCACCCCGGTCACGCAGATGGCCAGCATCAACGTCCCCGAGGCGCGCATGGTGGTCGTCAAGCCCTACGAGGCATCGCAGCTCGGTCCGATCGAGACCGCGATCCGCAACTCTGACCTGGGCGTCAATCCGACCAACGACGGGTCCCTGATCCGCATCTCCATCCCGCAGCTCACCGAGGAACGCCGCCGCGAGCTGGTCAAGCAGGCCAAGGCCAAGGGCGAGGACGCCAAGGTGTCCGTGCGCAACGTGCGACGCAAGGCGATGGAGGAGCTGCACCGCATCCAGAAGGACGGCGAGGCCGGCGAGGACGACGTCACCCGCGCGGAGAAGGAACTCGACAAGACCACGGCGAAGTACGTGGCGCAGATCGACGAACTGGTCAAGCACAAGGAAGCCGAGTTGCTGGAGGTTTAACCGTGGGTACAGCCGCCGGGTCGTCCGACCCGCAGCTCCCCTTGGGCGTCACCGACGCCGACTCGGCGGCCGAGGCCGCGAAGGCGGACCCCGAGGTCCCGCCGGTGCGGCCCGATGCCACCCCCACCGCGGAGCCGGCGAAGAAGTCCTCCCGGGCGGGCCGGAACCTGCCCGCGGCCGTGGGCGTCGGCGCCGGTCTCGGCGCCCTCGTCATCGTGGTGCTCGCATTCGCTCCCAAGGCGTGGCTCGTCGTCGTCGCGGTGGCCATCGCGATCGCCACGTGGGAGGTCACCAAGCGCCTGCGTGAGGCGGACGTCCTGGTTCCCCGGATCCCGCTCCTGGTCGGGGGGCAGGCGATGATCTGGCTCGGCTGGCCCTACGGCACCACCGGTGTGCTCGGCGCCTTCGCCGGCACCACGGTCGTGTCGATGCTGTGGCGGTTGTTCGACCGTGGACTGCGCGGCCGGCCCCGCAACTACCTGCGCGACACCGCGGTCACCGTCTTCACCGCGGCGTGGGTGCCGTTCCTCGCGTCGTTCGCGACGCTGATGGTCCTCGACGACAACGGCGCCGCACGCGTGTTCTGCCTGATGATCGTGTGCGTCGCGTCCGACGTCGGCGGGTATGCGGCGGGGGTGCTGTTCGGCAAGCACCCGATGGCGCCCGCGATCAGCCCGAAGAAGTCCTGGGAGGGCTTCGGTGGCTCGGTCCTCGCCTGCACCGTCGCCGGAATCCTCACGGTGACCCTGCTGCTCGACGCCGCCTGGTGGATCGGTGCGCTCCTCGGCGTCGTCCTCGCGGCCACGGCCACGGCGAGCGACCTGATCGAGTCGCAGGTCAAGCGGGACCTCGGCATCAAGGACATGGGCACCCTGCTGCCCGGCCACGGCGGCATCATGGACCGGCTGGACTCGATCCTGCCGTCCGCGTTCGTCACCTGGCTCGTCCTCGGCGCCTTCGTCTAGGCCGGTGGCGAGGAGACAGCGGTCCGACGCGCACGGGGTGGTCCCCAGCCCCAACATCTGGCACTGGCCGGAGGTCTACGAGGAAGAGAACCGCGCCCAGGACGTCCACGGCGTGGTGTACGCGGCGCTGCGCGAGGCGTGCGACTGGGCCGGTCGCGACGTCCTCGACGTGGGCTGCGGCACCGGCTTCCACCTGCCGATGTTCGCGGCCACCGCGCGCACCGTGACCGGCATCGAACCGCACCCGCCGCTGGTGGAGCTGGCCCGCCGACGTGTGCGGGACCAGCCGGGCGTCCGGGTGGAGGCCGGTTCGGCCGAGCAGTTGCCGCTTCCGGACGGCACCGTCGACGTCGTGCACGCGCGTACCGCCTACTTCTTCGGGCCCGGGTGCGGGGCGGGCATCGCCGAGGCCATGCGCGTGCTGCGGCCCGGCGGCGCGCTCGCGATCGTCGATCTCGACGCGACCGCCCATCCGTACGGCGAATGGATGCGCGCGGACCTGCCGCAGTACGACCCGGCGGTGGTGGAGGCGTTCTTCGCCGCCCAGGGCTTCGACCTGCGCCGGGTCGACACCGAATGGCGCTTCCCGGACCGTGCGACCCTCGAGCGCGTACTCGGCATCGAGTTCGGCCCGCGCGTCGCCGAGCGAGCGGTGCACGGCACCCCGGGCACCACCCTCACGGTGCGCTACCGGCTGCATGTGCGCCGCAAGCCCCGGGGCCTGGAGATCCCCTGAGCGTGCGGCGCGTGCCGCGGACCTAGCGGTGGTGGTGGGTGCCGCGGATGCGGAACACCCGCGCCAGTTCGCTGATCCTCTTCGCCTTGGCCAGGCGGGGCAGGTCGCTGCCGTCGCGCACCCCGCGGCCGTCCTCGCCGAGCGTGTCGATCACCTCGTGTGCCCAGCCGACCTCGTCGGAGCTGGGGCTGAGGGCGGCGTTGACGAACGGTGCCCGGGCCGGAGTCATGCACAGCTTCCCGGTCATTCCCATCGACGCGGTCAGCTTCGCCTCCCGCTCGAGGACCTCGGGGTCGTCGGTCAGCGACGGCCCGTCGACGGGACCGGGCAGGCGGGCCGCCCGGCTCGACACCACCAGGCGGGAACGCGGGTAGGCCATGGCGAGGGGGGAGTCGTCCATCCCGGTGTCGCGGCGGAAGTCGCCGCTGCCGAACGCCAGCCGGAACGTACCGTCGGCGCGGGCGATCTCGGGTGTGGCCTCGAGGCCCACCGCCGATTCGATGAGCACGAGGATGCGGGTGCCGGCCGGCAGCTGAGCGGCCGTGGCGTCGACCTGCTGGCCGCTCTCGGTCTTGGCGAGCATCACGCCCTGCAGGCCGGGCACCCCGGCGAGCGCGGCGAGATCGTCGGCCCAGTGCACAGTGGTGGCGTCGTTGATCCGCACCCAGGCACGGCCACCACCGCGCAACCATTCGACGACGTCATCGCGCGCGGCGGCCTTACCGGCCGCCGGTACGGCGTCCTCGAGGTCGAGGATCACGGCGTCGGCCGGGGACGCGGCGGCCGCGGCGAACCGCTCCGGGGCGTTGCCCGGAACGAGCAGCCAGGATCGGGCGAGCTCGGGTGCGACGGTGGCGGAGGCGGGGGCATCCAGGTGGGCGGTCACGTCAGGCTCCTCGGGTGAAGGTCTTGTCTCCAGGGTGCCCTGTTGTCGCCGCCTTGGGGAAATTGGGTGCGTTGTGTTCGTCACCCGCCGCCGGGCCGGCGCGGTGTTACCGCCGCTTCGCGGCGCGTTTGATCTGCAGGATCCGCACACCGCCCGCCAGTGCCATGACGAGGGCCCCGGCGATGGCCGACAGGAGCAGGCTCACCCCGAGCGGCAGGGTGAACTCCCACACGAACATTTCCATGGTGACCGGGTCGAGGTTCTGCAGGATGAACACGAGCAGGAGGATCAGCACCAGAACACCGATGACCAGGCCGGTCCACGTGGAGGCCGCCCGGCTGCGGTCGAGGGGAATCTCCGGTGCCGGGCGGACGTTGGACTCGGGCGTGGCCTTCGTCGCCCCCTGAGGCTCGAGCTGACCCCGGACCGGAAGGTCCGGTGGCGGTTCGGGGAGATCCGCAGGGCGTTCGGTCATGGCTCGATCATCTCGCTCCGGCCGCCGGTGCACACCGCATTCGGCGAGGAAAACCGGCGTTGCCGCCCTGATGGATAATGGTTCATTATGCCCTCCTCTCTTCCCCTGGTTTTCGACGCGCCCAAACGCGGCATGCCGCCGCGCCACCTCGCCGATCTCGATGCCGAGCAGCGCCGCGAGGCCGTGCGCGAACTCGGCCTGCCGGCCTTCCGCGCCGATCAGTTGGCTCGGCACTACTACGGGCGCCTCGAAGCCGATCCGGAGAAGATGACGGATCTGCCGGCGAAGGTGCGCGAGCAGGTCGGGGCCGCGTTCTTTCCCGCGTTGCTGACCCCGGTCAAGCACGTGGCCTGCGACGGCGGCGAGACCCGCAAGACGCTGTGGCGCGCCGGGGACGGCACCCTCCTGGAGAGCGTGCTCATGCGCTACCCCGACCGTGCCACGCTGTGCATCTCGAGCCAGGCCGGCTGCGGTATGGCCTGCCCGTTCTGTGCGACGGGCCAGGGCGGTTTGAACCGGAACCTGTCGACCGCCGAGATCGTCGACCAGGTGCGCGCCGCCGCCGCGGCCCTGCGCGACGGTGACGTCGCCGGGGGACCGGGCCGGCTGTCCAACGTGGTGTTCATGGGCATGGGGGAGCCGCTGGCGAACTACAAGCGTGTGGTGGCCGCCGTGCGGCGCATCACCGCGCCGCCCCCGGAGGGACTGGGCCTGTCGCAGCGGTCGGTCACCGTCTCCACCGTCGGCCTCGCTCCGGCCATCCGCCGGCTGGCCGACGAGGATCTGAGCGTGACGCTCGCCGTGTCGCTGCACACCCCGGACGACGAACTGCGCGACACGCTGGTGCCGGTCAACAACCGCTGGCCCGTCGCCGAGGTGCTCGACGCCGCGCGCTACTACGCCGACCGGACCGGTCGCCGCATCTCCGTCGAGTACGCCCTGATCCGCGACGTCAACGACCAGCCGTGGCGGGCGGACATGCTGGGCAAGAAGCTGCACAAGGCGCTCGGCCCGCTGGTGCACGTGAACCTGATCCCGCTCAATCCGACGCCGGGCAGCGAATGGGACGCCAGCCCGAAGCCGGTCGAGCGCGAATTCGTCCGTCGCGTCCAGGCGCAGGGGGTCTCGTGCACCGTGCGGGACACCCGGGGGCAGGAGATCGCGGCCGCGTGCGGTCAGCTCGCCGCCGAGAACTGAGCGCCACCACCCGGGACGCGAAGGGCCCGTCCGGACGAACCGGGCGGGCCCTTCGACGCTGCTGCGGGGGTGCGGCTACCGCCGGCGCCGCCGCTGGACGATGTCGCGCACCAGGATGGCGACGAGCGCCGCGGCGAAGCCGATCAGGAACCAGTTCTCGACGTTGCCGTTGTGGTTGCCGATGATCATCGCCAGCAGGAACAGTGCGACGAGCCAGCCCATGACGCGGAACAGGCGGGGGGCTTCGCCACTCCAACCCCACTCCGCCGACGGCACCTCGGCCGTGTCGACGCCAGTGGTCTTCAACTCGGTACCGGCCACCGCTTGTCCTCCTGCTCGCAAAGATCTTCGCTGTTGGGCCAATCGTGACATACGACCGTCCGTCGTACGAAGTGGGGGCGCTCTCGCGCGCGCCGGACGGGTGATTCAGCATCCCCTCAGGACGGTCGGGGACAATGTCGGCGTGGTCGACTCGCAACCCAGCTCCCGCACCCGTGTCCTGCTGCTCGGCAGCACCGGCTCCATCGGCACCCAGGCCCTCGAAGTGATCGCCGCCAACCCCGACCGGTTCGAGGTAGTCGGTCTCGCCGCCGGTGGCGGCGACATCGATCTGCTCGCCGAGCAGATCCGCGTCACCGGTGTCGCGGAGGTGGCCGTCGCGAACGCGCAGGCCGCCGCGCGGCTCGACGTCCCGGGTCTGCAGGTGCGCAGCGGGCCCGACGCGGTCACGCGGCTGGTGCGCGACGTCGAGGCCGACGTGGTGCTCAACGCCCTCGTCGGGTCCCTCGGCCTGGAGCCGACGCTGGCCGCACTGGCGACGGGCGCGCGCCTGGCGCTGGCCAACAAGGAATCGCTCGTCGCCGGCGGCGCGCTGGTCACCGCGGCCGCGGCCCCGGGCCAGATCGTGCCCGTCGACTCGGAGCACTCGGCGCTGGCCCAGTGCCTGCGCGGCGGCAGCCCCGACGAGGTGGCCCGGCTCGTGCTCACGGCCTCGGGCGGGCCGTTCCGCGGTTGGCCGGCCGAGCGGCTCGAGTCGGTCACCCCCGAGCAGGCCGGCGCCCATCCCACCTGGTCGATGGGCCCGATGAACACCCTGAACTCGGCGACGCTGGTGAACAAGGGCCTGGAGCTGATCGAGACGCACCTGCTGTTCGGCATCGGTTACGACCGGATCGACGTCACCGTGCACCCGCAGTCGATCGTGCACTCGATGGTCACCTTCACCGACGGCTCCACCCTGGCCCAGGCGTCACCGCCGTCGATGAAGCTGCCCATCGCACTCGCGCTGGGCTGGCCGCACCGGATCGCGGACGCGGCGCCGGCCCTCGACTTCGCGACCGCCTCGACCTGGGAGTTCGAACCGGTGGCGCACGAGGTGTTCCCCGCGATCGAACTGGCGCGGGCCGCCGGGGTGGGCGGCGGATGCCTGACCGCGGTGTACAACGCCGCCAACGAGGTGGCCGCGGAGGCCTTCCTCGCCGGCGCCCTGCCGTTCCCGGGGATCGTGCGCACGGTGGCGGCGGTCCTGTCCGACGCCGACGACTGGTCCGCGGCACCCGCTACCGTGGAAGATGTGCTCGCCGCCGACGGCTGGGCTCGGGACCGAGCCCGCGCGCTCGTGAAGTAGGAGGACCGGCCACCGATGATGTTCGTTCTGGGCGTCGTGCTGTTCGCCCTCGGCATCGCCGTATCCATCGCCCTGCACGAGGCCGGGCACATGTGGACCGCGCAGCGCCTCGGGATGAAGGTGCGGCGCTACTACATCGGGTTCGGGCCGCGGCTGTACTCGTTCCGTCGCGGCGAGACCGAGTACGGCCTCAAGGCGATCCCTGCGGGCGGCTTCTGCGACATCGCGGGCATGACGGCGCTCGACGAACTGGCCCCCGACGAGCACGAGCGCGCCATGTACAAGCAGAAGGCGTGGAAGCGCGTCGTGGTGATGTCCGGCGGCATCGCGATGAACTTCGTCCTCGGCATGGTGCTGATCTTCGGGCTCGCCGTGGCGTGGGGTCTGCCCCGTCTGGGGGAGACCCCGGCGGAGATCGGGGAGCTCTCGTGCGTCGCACCGACTCAGGCCGGTGAGGCCGGGGGCTACGAGCTGGCGCCGTGCAGCGGGCCGGGTCCCGCCGCGGCCGCGGGCCTCGAGGTCGGGGACGTCGTGGTCTCCGTCGGCGGCACCGAGGTAGCGACGTTCGGGGACCTGGTCGAGGCCACCCGCGCCGCGACCGGGACGGTGGATTTCGTCGTCGAACGCGACGACCGCACGCTGACGATCCCGGTGCCGGTCGAGTCCGCCCAGCGGTGGGTGCAGGATCCCGAGACGGGCGAGATCACCTCGGAGACCGTCAGCGCAATCGGCGTCGCCGCACCGCCGTCCGTCACCGAGTACACCGCGTTCACCGCGGTGGGTGGCACGCTGCGGTTCACCGGTGACATGTTCGTCCTGACCGCGCAGGCCCTCGCCGACCTGCCGAGCAAGGTGGGGGCGCTGTGGGAGTCGGTGACGGGCGGCGAACGCGATCCCGACACCCCGATCAGCGTCGTCGGCGCGTCCGTCATCGGCGGGCAGGTCGCCGAGCGGGGCATCTGGCAGATGTTCGTCCTGCTGCTCGCGCAGCTCAACTTCTTCCTGGGCATGTTCAACCTGCTCCCGCTGCTGCCGCTCGACGGCGGCCACATCGCCGTGGTCGCGTACGAGAAGGTCCGCAACTGGATCCGGGGGCTGCGCGGGCTGCCGGTCGGGGGTCCGGTCGACTACACGAAGCTGCTGCCCGTCACCTACGTGTTCGTCCTCATCGGCGGCGCGTTCATGCTGTTGACACTCACCGCGGACATCGTCAACCCCATCCAGCTGTTCTGACCCGCATCGCTAGAATTGCCGCGTAGCTACGAAAGAAGGCGAAACGTGACCAGCCCCGTCGGTTTGGGCATGCCCGAAGTCCCCGCCGTCCTCGCGCCCCGGCGCAAGACCCGTCAGCTGATGGTCGGCGACGTCGGCGTGGGCAGCGACCACCCGGTGTCGGTGCAGTCGATGTGCACCACCAAGACGCACGACATCAACGCCACGTTGCAGCAGATCGCCGAGCTCACCGCGTCCGGCTGCGACATCGTCCGCGTCGCGTGCCCGCGGCAGGAGGACGCCGACGCGCTCGCCGCGATCGCGAAGAAGAGCCAGATCCCGGTCATCGCGGACATCCACTTCCAGCCGCGCTACATCTTCGCCGCCATCGATGCCGGGTGCGCCGCCGTGCGCGTCAACCCCGGCAACATCAAGGAGTTCGACGGCCGCGTCAAGGAGGTCGCCAAGGCGGCCGGCGAGGCAGGCATCCCGATCCGTATCGGCGTCAATGCCGGCTCGCTGGATCCGCGCATCCTGAGCAAGTACGGCAAGGCCACGCCGGAAGCGCTCGTCGAGTCCGCGCTGTGGGAGGCGAGCCTGTTCGAGGAGCACGGCTTCGGCGACATCAAGATCTCGGTCAAGCACAACGACCCGGTCGTGATGGTCGAGGCCTACCGCCAGCTCGCCGCGCAGTGCGACTACCCGCTGCACCTGGGCGTGACCGAGGCCGGGCCCGCCTTCCAGGGCACGATCAAGTCGGCCGTCGCGTTCGGGGCGCTGCTGAGCGAGGGCATCGGCGACACCATCCGGGTGTCGCTGTCGGCGCCGCCGGCCGAGGAGATCAAGGTCGGCACCCAGATCCTGCAGTCGCTGAACCTGCGGCCCCGCAAGCTCGAGATCGTCTCGTGCCCGTCGTGCGGCCGGGCGCAGGTCGACGTGTACACCCTGGCCAACGAGGTCACCGCCGGCCTCGAGGGCATGGAGGTGCCCCTGCGGGTCGCGGTCATGGGGTGCGTCGTCAACGGCCCCGGTGAGGCCCGCGAGGCCGACCTCGGTGTCGCCTCCGGCAACGGCAAGGGCCAGATCTTCGTCAAGGGCAAGGTCGTCAAGACCGTCCCCGAGGCCCAGATCGTCGAGACGCTGATCGAGGAGGCCATGCGCATCGCCGAGGAGATGGAGGGTGACGCCGGCACCGGAAACCCGGTGGTCTCCGTCGGCTGAACCGGTTCGGCGGGCGCAGGACTCCCGCGCGGCCCCGGCTTCTGGCAGTCTGATTGCGTATCCGCAGTCGACAGGTGGTGGGACGTGCTCAAGCTTCTGGGAGTCCGGTCTCTCGGTGGCCGTGACACCGCACACGTGTTGCGGGTGCTGGCCCGCGATCCGGTGGCGGCGTGCATGGTGGCCGGCCGGATCGAGGAGTACGGCCTCGATTCCCGCGCCGTCGGCGGCGACATGTGGAGCCGGGGCGGACCCGACGACTCGTTGTGCTTCTCGGGGGCGAACCTCGTTCCGCTGCTCGGCGACCGCGACGATCTGCACGCCTTCGCGGACCGCGCCGCCCGCGGCCCCCGCCTGTGCTCGTCGCTCGTCGGCCGGGCCGAACTCGCGTTGCCGATGTGGGAGGTCCTCCAGCCGGAATGGGGTCCCGCGCGCGAGGTGCGGGCCGAGCAGCCGCTGCTGGTACTCGACCGGGAACCGTGCGTCGTCCCCGACCCGCTGGTGCGCCGCGTGCGGCCGGAGGAGATCGACGCCTACATGCCGGCCGCGATCGCGATGTTCCGTGAGGAGGTCGGCGTCGACCCGTGCGCGGGCGACGGGGGCTCGGGCTACCGCCGCCGGGTGCAGAGCCTGATCGCCACCGGACGGGCGTGGGCCCGCTTCGAGCACGGCCGGGTCGTGTTCAAGGCCGAGATCGGCTCCCAGTCCTCGTCGGTGGGGCAGATCCAGGGCGTGTGGGTGGATCCCGGCAGGCGCGACGCCGGCCTCGGCTCGACCGGCACCGCGGCCGTCGCCGCCGCCGTCACCGCCGGCGGCCGGCTGCCGAGCCTGTACGTCAACAGCTTCAACCACCGGGCCCGCGCGGCCTACGCCCGCATCGGTTTCCGTCAGGTCGCGACGTTCTGCACCGTGCTGCTGGACTGAGGGGCCGCTCCGCCCGGCCCGTGTCGCCTCCCCGATCCGCGTGGCCGCCGGTCCTACGATGACGGCGATGAGAACTCGATCCGCCCGCGTCTCGGCCCCGCTCGTCCCGGCACCGCGTCGACTGCTGCGGCGCGGGGCGGTCCTGGTGGCCGCCGTCGCGCTGGCCGGCGGTGTCGTCGCGTGTACCCCGAAGCCGGCCGGACCCGAGCCCGCCGCACAGGAGTTCCTCACCGACTTCGCCGACCGGGACTTCGCTGCGGCCGCCGCCCTGACCGACCGTCCCGAGCCGGCCGAGGAGGCGCTGGCGGAGACGTGGGCCGGACTACAGGCGGAGACGCTGGCGGTGGACACCGACGGCGTGCGGATCGACGGGGACACCGCGACGGTCACCTACGTCTACGAATGGGGCCTGCCCGGTGAGCGCGTGTGGCGGTACTCCGGCGAGATGAACATGGGCCGCAGCGGGAACGACTGGGTGGTCCGCTGGACCCGGTCGAACCTGCATCCCCAACTCGGCGATCGGCAGCGGATGCAGCTGCGGACCAATCCCGCCCCCCGCGCGCGCGTCAACGAGCATTCCGGCTCGGATGTGCTCGTTCCGGGCATCGTCTACGGTGTCGGTTTCGACGCCACGGCGGCCGGCGACGTCCGGGGTGCGGCGCGGGCGTTGTCGGCGGCGCTGACACAGTTCGACCCGTCGCTGACCGCGCAGTCGATCGCCGAGACCGCGACCGCCGCCGAGGGCGCCCACTCGGTGGTGCGGCTGCGTGAGGAGGACTACGAACGCGTCGCCGGCACCCTCGCGGCGATTCCCGGCGTCACGATCACCGAGCAGGCCGACCTCGTCTCCACCGACCGCAGCTTCGCCCCCGATCTGGTCGGCCAGATCAAGAAGACCGTGATCGACGAGGTGGACGGCAAGGCCGGGTGGAGCGTGGTCGCCGTCAACCAGAACGGCGTCGACACCGGTGTGCTCACCGAGACCCCGCCCGAGCCGGCGCCGTCGTTCTCCATCAGCCTGGACCGTCCCATCCAGGTGGCGGCGCAGGCCGCCGTCGACGCCCGCGCGGAACAGGCGATGATGGTGGTGATCGAGGCGTCCACCGGCGCCGTCCTCGCCGTCGCCCAGAACAAGGCGGCCGACCGCGACGGACCGGTCGCGCTGGCGGGGCAGTACCCTCCCGGCTCCACCTTCAAG
>NZ_WVTE01000068.1:0-11505 GCF_009939605.1 Rhodococcus sp. YH1
CTTGGCGATCGACACCTTCGTCATGCGCATGGCGAAGAACCTAGCCTTCTTCGCCTCTCGTGCTGCTCGACCCACTGACATCTCCCCTGGTCAGGGAGCGTGTCGCATGGACCACCTGAGTCAGCCCTGATCGAAGCGGTGTGACATTCGGCCACGTGCCGTTCCGGGCCTCCTCCGCGTCGGCCGAAGTTGTCCACACCCGGCGAGTTCATCCACAGATTTCGTGATCCGGCCCGGTGCGGACCGCGGAGGACCTTCGCGTGGCGCACAGTGGTCGCCACACAGGGAGGGACGGGGATGGGACGCAATCAGCAGGTGGGGGCGCTGGGGGAGGACCTGGCGGCCGAGTTTCTCGAGTCGGCGGGCATGGTGGTGCTCGCGCGCAACTGGCGCAGCCGGTACGGGGAACTCGATCTGATCGCCGAGGACGGCGACACGGTGGTGTTCGTGGAGGTCAAGACCCGCACCGGCCTCGGATACGGCACGCCCGCCGAGGCGGTGACCGCGGTGAAGGCGGACCGGATCCGCCGACTGGCCGTGTTGTGGTTGTCCGGCCGGCAGCAACGGTGGCGGCGGGTGCGGGTCGACGTGGTCACGGTGCTGCTCCCACAGCGGGGCGAACCCTTGATCACCCACCGGCGGCAGGTGCTGTGATGGCGCTGGGGAAGGCGTACTCGGTGGCCGTCACGGGGGTGGACGGGCAGGTCGTGGAAGTCGAGGCCGACATCGGCCGCGGCCTGCCGGGAGTGAAGATGGTGGGCCTGCCCGACACCGCGCTGCAGGAGTCCCGGGATCGGGTGCGCGCGGCGGTGACGAATTCCGGTGGTGAATGGCCGGATTCGCGGGTGGTGCTGGCCCTGTCGCCGGCGACGCTGCCGAAGGTGGGCAGCGTGTACGACCTCGCCCTCGCGTGTGCGGTGCTCAACGCCGCCAAGTCGATTCCGCCCGAGGGTGTTTCGCGGACGGTTCTGCTCGGAGAGCTGGCGCTCGACGGCCGGGTGCGGTCGGTGCGCGGGGTACTGCCGGCGGTGCTGTCCGCCAAACGCGCCGGGTGGGAGCGGGTGGTGGTCCCGGCCTCCACGATGTCCGAGGCCGGGCTGGTCGACGGCATCGACATCTACGGGGCGGACACCCTCACCGAGGTGGTGCTGTGGCTGCGCGGAGACGGCCCCCTCGAGCGGCCCGGTCCCCGGCCGGTGGGGGAGCGGCCGGGGCGGGCGGACATGAGCGAGGTGGTCGGTCAGCACGAGGCGCGACGGGCCATCGAGATCGCCGCCGCCGGCGCGCACCACCTGATGCTCATCGGCCCACCCGGAATCGGGAAGACGATGCTCGCCCAGCGGCTTCCCGGCGTGCTGCCGGCGCTGACGGAGGAACAGGCGCTCGAGGTGACCGCGATCCACTCCGTCGCCGGAACCCTGTCGGCGGACCGGCCGCTCGTCACCGACCCGCCGTTCATCGCTCCACACCACACCGCCTCGGTCAGCTCGCTCGTCGGTGGGGGCGGCGGCATGGCCAAACCCGGCGCGGTCAGCCGTGCACACCGGGGCGTGCTGTTCCTCGACGAGGTCGCCGAGATGGGCACCAAGGCGCTCGAGGCGCTGCGGACCCCGCTCGAGGACGGCGAGGTGCGGATCGCCCGCCGCGACGGCGTCGCGCGCTATCCGGCGCGGTTCCAGCTGATCCTCGCCGCCAATCCGTGCCCGTGTGCCCCGCCGCGCGACGCCGACTGCGTGTGCCCGCCCACCGCCCGACGTCGCTACCTGGGCAGGCTGTCGGGTCCGCTGCTGGACCGGGTGGACCTGCGGGTCCGGATGGAGACGGTGGCCACCGGCGCCCTCATGGGGGAGGCGGGGGAGAGCACCGAGGACGTCCGCGCCCGAGTGGTCCGCGCCCGGGCCGCGGCGGCCGAGCGGTGGGGGGTCCACGGCTGGAGCACCAACGCCGAGGTGCCCGGCCCTGCACTCCGGCAGAAGTTCCGCCTGCCCGCCGCGGCGCTCAAGCCGGTCGAATGGGCGCTGCGGAAGGGCGCGATCACCGCCCGCGGGGCCGATCGGGCGTTGCGCGTCGCCTGGACGTTGGCGGACCTGGCCGAACTGGACGCACCGGGTGAGGTGCAGGTGGCGGCGGCGCTGGATTTCCGGGATCGGGGGACGGCGTGAGCGCGGCGGAGCCGCGCCGGCTGGCGTGGGCGTACCTGTCGACGGTCGCCCAGGGTGCGTCGCGGATGCTGAATGCTGCGATCGAGGCGGACGGCCCGGAGGCGGTCGCCGAGGCCGTGCGCGACGGCTCGATCGGCGGCGCGTTACGCCGTCGCACCCTCGCACGTGCCCATCTCGACTCGGCGGCGCAGGATCTCGAGCTCGTCGCGCGGCTGGGTGGACGGTTGGTGACGCCGGACGACGCGGAGTGGCCGGCGTGGCAGTTGCTGGCGTTCGACGGCCTCGACGGCGCGGACACCGATGCGGCGCCGGTGGCGCTGTGGGTGGTGGGTCGGCGGCGCATCGACGAGCTGGTCGAGCGGTCCGTCGCCGTGGTCGGCACGCGTGCGGCGAGCGGCTACGGGGAGAACGTGACCGCGGAGATCGCCGGGGACCTGGCGATGGACGGGTGGGCGGTGCTGTCGGGGGCGGCTTTCGGGGTCGATGCCGCGGCGCATCGGGCGGCGCTGGGGGTCGGCGGCGCGACGATGGCGGTGCTCGCGTGCGGGGTGGACCGGGCGTATCCGGCGGCGCACACCGGGTTGCTGCGGCAGATCGCCGAGCACGGGGCGGTGGTCAGCGAGTATCCGCCCGGGACGGTGCCGGCGCGGTTCCGGTTCCTGGCCCGCAATCGGCTGGTCGCCGCGCTCGGCGGAGGTGTGCTGGTGGTGGAGGCGGGGTGGCGCAGCGGGGCGCGGAACACGGCGGCGTGGGGGCGGCGGCTGGGGCGTCCGGTGCTGGCGGTGCCGGGGCCTGTGACGTCGGCGGCGTCGCAGGGCTGTCATCGGATGATCCGGGAGCAGGAGGCGCGGCTGGTGGGCACCGCCCGCGAAGTCGTCGAGGAGATCGGCCCGATGGGCGTGAGCGACGACGGCGACGGGCGGTGGGCGCGTGCGCTCGACGGGCTCTCGGGCGACATGGCGTCCGTGTACGAGGCCCTGCCGGCGGTGGGGGCGGTGTCGGTGCAGCAGCTGTCGGAGGCGTCGGGGCTGCTCGTGGAGCGGGTGCGGGCGGCGTTGCCGCTGCTCGAGCTGGAGGGACACGTGCAGCGGGAGGGGGCCGGCTGGGCGCGCAGCGTGTGACGGTCAGGACTGCTCGTGCCCGCGCAGCTCCTCGGCCTTGGACAGGATCGGCTTGTAGTACCTGTCGCCGAGTACCTTCGTCACCTGGGCCGCGAGCTCGGTCTCTCCGGTCTGGAGCAGGACGTACTCGAGTTCGGCCAGCTGTGCGCCGATCGTTTCGCGCCGCCGGTCCGTGTCCTCGAGGGCGCCGACCAGGCTGGTCAGGTACTGCGACGTGACGGTGTTCATCGTTTCTCGCATACCGCAACGATGGCGGAATTCCGTCGCGATTTCGGCGGATCGGGCGATCCCGGTGGTGCCACGGCGAGGCGGTGCTGTGGCTGCGGCCGGACCGCACGCGTAGGCTGCCCTGGTTAGGTAAGCCTGAGCAAATATGGAGGTGGGTGTGGCCCCGAAGACCCCGCGATCGACAACCCTGACGGTGATGGGCAGCGAACGCCTGACCCCGCACCTGGTGCGGGTCCACTTCGGCGGTCCCGGATTCGACGAGTTCGAACCCGGCCCGTACACCGACTCGTACGTCAAACTCGAACTGGAGGCGGGCGGCGAGACGGTCCTGCGCACCTACACGGTGCGAGCAGTGAACCCGCGGTCCAGGCAGATCGCGATCGACTTCGTCGTCCACGGCGATCACGGTGTCGCCGGACCCTGGGCGGCATCCGTCCGGCCGGGGCAGACCGTCGTGGTCCGCGGGCCGGGCGGCGCCTACCGGCCCGATCCGGAGGCCGACTGGCACCTGCTCGCCGGTGACGACACCGCGATACCGGCCGTCGCTGCGGCGCTCGAGGCGCTGGCGCCGGACGCAGTGGGCCGGGTGTTCCTCGAGGTCACCGACGCCGCCGACGCGATCGACCTCGCGGCGCCCCCCGGCGTCGAGGTCACCTGGCTGCACCGCGGCTCCGGTGCCGGGGCCGTCGGGCCGGACCTCTCCGGCGCGAACGCGCCGCTCGTCGCCGCGGTGACCGGCGCCGAGTGGCTTCCGGGAGATCCGCACGTGTTCATCCACGGCGAGGCGGAGACCGTCATGCACCACCTGCGGCCGTACATCCGCAAGACCCGCGGGGTTCCGGCGGCACGCGCGTCGATCTCCGGGTACTGGCGGCGCGGCCGCAGCGAGGAGGGCTTCCGGGAGTGGAAGCGCGAACTCGCGACGGTCGAGGCGCGGTGACGGTGCTCAGGCGCGCTCGCGGGTGAGGGTGAGCAGCGCGGTCATGGAGAGCGCGGCCGAGATCGCTATCGCCAGCGCCATCGGCAGCGCGGTGTCCTCCCCGCCGAGCCCGACCAGCGGCGACACCAGGGCGGCCAGGCCGAACTGGGACGCGCCCATGACCGCGGAACCGGTGCCCGCGGCCTTCGGTACCTGCCCCTGCGCCAGCGCCGTCGCGTTGCCCATGACGAAGCCCAGGCTGGAGACGACGAGGAACAGCAGCGGCAGCACCAACCAGCGGTTCGTGTCGGCCACCAGGACGGCGAGCACCAGCAGCACCCCGGCGGTCAGCATCTGGGTCACGCCGTAGCGCAACAGGTCCCGCACCTCGAAGCGGCCGATGAGCCGGGTGTTGACGATGTTGCCTGCGACGAGGCCCACCGAGTTGGCGGCGAAGATCAGGGAGAACTGTCCCGGCGTCATGCCCAGGACCTCCTGGACCACGAACGGTGACGCGGAGATGTACGAGAACATCGCGCCGAAGCCGAGCGCGAACGTCGCGGCATAGCCCACGAACCGTCGGTTGCCGATCACCGTGCCGAAGTTGCGGGCGAGCATCGCCAGGCCCCCGCTGTGGCGTCGCTCGGGCGGCAGGGTCTCCGGGACGACCGTGAGCACCGCGACGATCATCAGCACGGCCAGGCCCGTCAGGACCCAGAAGATGCCGCGCCAGCCGATGGGCCCCAGGAGGACGCCGCCCAGCAGGGGCGCGACGATCGGTGCCACACCGCCGATGATCATCATGACGCTGAACAGGCGGGCGGCCTCGTTGCCGCGGGCGCGGTCCGCGATCACCGCGCGCGCCAGCACGATTCCTGTGCCGCCGCTGAAGCCCTGGATCAACCGGGCCGCGATGAGCACCTCCACCGTCGGTGCCGTCGCGCACAGGGCGCTGCTCAGGGCCAGGACGACGGTGCCCGCCAGCAGCAGGCGGCGCCGGCCCCACCCGTCGGAGAGCGGGCCCACGATCAGCTGCCCGACACCCAGGCCGGCCATGAACGTGGTGAGAGTGAGCTGGATACCGACCGTGCTGGTGCCGAGGCTCTCCGACATGACCGGCAGTCCGGGCAGATACATGTCGGTGGCCAGAGGCGCGGTGGCGGAGAGCAATGCCAGTCCGAACAGCATCGGCAACGGAATCGTTTTACTCACGAACTAACCTTAGTGTGCCCTCGGTCGGCGTGTTCGGTTGCGTGGGCGGTGCCCACGGCGCACGGTGACGGCCATGGACACCGCGCTGCCGCCGCCCCTCGCCGTGCACCTCGAGGAGTTCGTCGAGCACCTCGACCTGCAGGGCGGCCGGTCGGCCCACACGATCCGCGCGTACACCACCGACATCCGCACCCTCCTCGCTCACCTCGAGGCCGGCCACCCGGATGCGCGGATCGCCGACCTCACTCTCGAGGTGCTCCGCTCCTGGCTCGCCGGCCAGGTGACGAGTGGCGCCGCCCGCACGACCCTGGCGCGGCGCACCTCGTCCGCCCGCACCTTCTGCGCGTGGCTGGCTCGCACGGGCCGGCTCGACCACGATCCCGCGGCGCGGCTGGCATCGGCCCGCACCCATCGCACTCTCCCGCCGGTGCTGCGTGCCGACCAGGCCTGGGAGGTGATGACCGCTGCGGAAGCCGGTGCGCGCGAGATGGAGCCGGTGGCACTGCGGGATCGGCTCGTGCTGGAACTGCTGTATGCGACGGGTATCCGGGTCGGTGAGCTGTGCGGACTCGACGTCGACGACGTCGACACCGAGCGCAGGGCGCTGCGCGTGGTCGGCAAGGGCAACAGGGAACGGACCGTGCCGTACGGGGCGCCCGCGGCCGCCGCGCTCGACGCGTGGCTGCGCACCGGGCGGCCCGCCCTCGCGCGCCCGGATTCGGGGCCCGCCCTGCTGCTCGGCAAACGCGGCGGTCGGCTGGGCCCGCGCCAGGTCCGTACCGTGGTCCACGAGACCGTGGCCGCCGTCCCCGGCGCGCCGGATCTCGCGCCGCACGGGCTGCGGCACAGCGCCGCAACACACCTGCTCGAGGGGGGCGCCGACCTGCGGGTGGTGCAGGAGCTGCTGGGGCACTCGAGCCTGGCGACGACCCAGCTCTACACCCACGTCTCGGTAGCACGGCTGCGTGCGGCACACGAACAGGCGCATCCGCGGGCGTGACCTGTACGCGGCGACGGCCGCGGCGCGGTTTGGTACGGTCGCCGCCGCATCTGCTGTGCAATCCGGGGGGATCAGTGGCATACGACGAGTCGACGCACGCTCTGCCGGCCTGGCTTCGGGACGAGCCGGCGCCCGACCCGGCGCCGACCGGTCGCCGGGGCAGGCGACGGGGGAGTGACCGGACGGTCGGGGGGCCCGTCGAGGCCGAGCCGCCCGTGCAGCCGCCGGCGGCTGCCGAGCCCGTTCGCCTCCCGGCTCCGGTGCCGTCGATTCCGTTCGGCGTGCCACCACGACGCCGTCCCGACTCCGTGCCCGAATCGCCGGTCGTCGAACCCGCGATTCCCGAGGCGGCGACGACCGAGCCGGCGACGACCGATCCGGCGGCGACGGAACCGGTGGTCGCCGAACCACCGGTAGCCGAAGCCGCGGTCACCGGGCCGGTAGCCGCCGAGGGTCCGGAAGAGGCCGTGCCGCCGAGTGATCCGGCGGGGCGTCGCCCCGCCGAGCCCGTGCCGGCTTCGCCGGAGTCCGGCTCGGAACCCGACGAGGTGCCCCCGCAGATGTCGGAAGATGATGCGGGGCAGCGTTGTTCGACAAGATCCGCGTCGTCCCGAGGGGTCTCGTCGGAGCTCGACGCGTCGGAGCCGCGGCCGTCGAACCTGGACCTGACCTCCGGTGCGCTCGTCCGGCGGTCCCGTCGCACCCCGGTGACCGGCTGGCGGCGCGGCGTGCATCGGCTCACCGGGGGAATCCTCGCGCCCGGCGAATCGGCCGACGAGGCACACAGGCGCGAGCTCGTCGACCGGGTCCGGCAGCCGATCAGCGGCGACTATCGGATCGCCGTGCTCTCCCTCAAGGGCGGTGTCGGAAAGACGACGACCACCGTCGGGCTCGGCGCCACGTTCGCCTCGTTGCGGGGCGACTGCGTGATCGCGGTGGACGCGAATCCCGACTTCGGCACGCTCGCACAGCGGGTGCCGCAGCAGACCGAGTCCACGGTGCGCGACCTGCTCGCCGCGGCCCCGCGGATCTCCCGCTACTCCGATGTCCGCGCGCACACTTCCCAGGCACCGAGCCGCCTCGAGGTGCTTGCGAGTGAACGCGACCCGGCCGTGTCGGAGGCGTTCAGCGAGGACGACTACCGCCGGGTCGTGGACATCCTGCGGGTGTACTACAACGTCGTCCTCACCGATTGCGGCACGGGCATCATGCATTCGGCCATGCGTGGTGTGCTCGCCCTCGCCCACGCCCTTGTGCTGGTCGCGTCCCCGGCGATCGACGGCGCCCGGAGCGCCGCGGCGACCCTCGACTGGCTGCAGCACCACGGGTTCGGGGCGCTCGTCGAACGCACCGTCGTGGTGATCAGCGCCGCCCGGCCCGGGGCCACCAACATCGACATGGAGGCTGTGACGGGCCACTTCCTCGCGCGGTGCCGGGCCGTGCAGGTGGTGCCGTTCGACGAGCACCTCGCCGAGGGGGCCGAGATCGACCTCGGCCTGCTCCGCCCGGCCACCCGACGGGCCTTCCTCGAGCTCGCCGCCATGGTCGCCGACGACTTCGCGACGGTGTCGGGGCGTCACGCCGCCGGCCGTCGCGCGTAGCGGAGCGGAGCGGCGACCGGATGGGCCGTCGCGCGTAGCGGAGCGGAGCCGCGACCTGATGGTCCGTCGCGCGTAGCGGAGCGGAGCCGCGACCTGATGGTCCGTCGCGCGTAGCGGAGCGGAGCCGCGACCTGATCGGCCGTCGCGCGTAGCGGAGCCGCGGCCTACGGGAAACCGGCTGGAGACGGATCACCGACCGCACGAGCGGCAGGGGGTCGAGGTAGTCGTCGCGGTCCCGGCGCAGACCCCAGTGCAGGCAGGCCGGGGCGCGGCAGCCCTCGTGGCCCGGTTCGAGGGTGCCGAGCGGATCACCCCGTTCCACGCGCCGGCCGGCCGTCACCGTCGCGGTCACCGGCTCGTAGGTGGTGCGCAGCCCGCCGGCGTGCGCCACCGAGACGACGGGTTTGCCGGCGACGGTCCCGGCGAACACCACCACCCCGGCGCCGGCGGCGAGCACCGGCTGACCGGGCCGGCCGGTGAGGTCGGCGCCGCGGTGTCCGGGAAGCCAGTCGTGCTCGGGACCGTCGAAGGGGCGGGCCACGGTCGGCCGTGGATGCAGCGGCCAGCCGAACTCGCGCGGGGCGGCCGCGGCGGGAACCGAACCCGCGAGCGCGGTGAGCGCGGTCAGGACGGCGATCCCGGCGATCTTCATCCGCCCAGCGTGCCGGGCGGCGCCGGCGTGCGACAGGGCCTCGTCGACATTGTGGACAACCACCCGATCCATCCACAGATCGGCCGAACCGGCCTGCTGATCAGGCAGTTGTGGTTCCCGCGGGGCAAGGCCGTACACTGTTCGAGCGGTCTGTGTTCGCAGATCGACTTCGCGCGTCCGCGCGCTGATCGCCGCCCGGTGTGCCGGGCGCCATCGGAAAATGGCCGTCGGCCGGTCCCGCAAGGGTCCGACGGGCATGCGGACGCCAGGGCGGGGATCACCCGATCTCCCGCGGCAACCGAACCGAAAGAGAGAACAGCCATGGCTGTCGTAACAATGAAGCAGCTGCTCGACAGCGGCGCCCACTTCGGCCACCAGACCCGTCGCTGGAACCCGAAGATGAAGCGGTTCATCTTCACCGACCGCAACGGCATCTACATCATCGACCTGCAGCAGACCCTGACGTACATCGACAAGGCGTACGAGTTCATCAAGGAGACGGTCGCCCACGGTGGCACCGTGCTGTTCGTCGGCACCAAGAAGCAGGCGCAGGAGTCCATCGCGGAAGAGGCCACCCGGGTCGGGATGCCCTACGTGAACCAGCGCTGGCTCGGCGGCATGCTCACCAACTTCTCCACCGTCCACAAGCGCCTGCAGCGCCTGAAGGAGCTGGAGTCGATGGAGCAGACCGGTGGCTTCGAGGGTCGCACCAAGAAGGAGATTCTCATGCTCACGCGTGAGAAGACCAAGCTCGAGCGCACCCTCGGCGGCATCCGCGACATGGCCAAGGTGCCGTCGGCGATCTGGGTCGTCGACACCAACAAGGAGCACATCGCCGTCGGCGAGGCCCGCAAGCTGAACATCCCAGTCGTTGCGATCCTCGACACCAACTGCGATCCCGACGTCGTCGACTACCCGATCCCGGGCAACGACGACGCGATCCGGTCGGCCGCGCTGCTGACCAAGGTCGTCGCCTCCGCCGTCGCCGAGGGCGTGCAGGCCCGTGCCGGCCAGAGCGCCGACAAGGACGCCAAGCCGGAGTCCGGTGCCGGCGAGCCGCTCGCCGAGTGGGAGCAGGAGCTGCTCGCGCAGGCCACCCCCGCCGCCGAGGCCGAGGCTCCGGCCGCCGAGGCCGAGGCCCCCGCCGCCGACGCGGCGCCCTCCGCCGAAGCCTGATCCGATGCGCGGCCCCGACCGGTAGATCCTGAGATCATGGTCGGGGCCGTCGCACGCGACCGCGCCGCATCAGTGCACACGCACGCGACCGAGCCGCATCAGAGGAAACTCCCGCGCGAGCACCCATCGCGCACAACAGACACAGGAGGCTCGCTTCCCATGGCGAACTACACCGCCGCCGACGTCAAGCGTCTGCGTGAGCTCACCGGCTCCGGAATGCTGGCGTGCAAGAACGCGCTCGCCGACAACGACGGCGACTTCGACAAGGCCGTCGAGCAGCTGCGCATCAAGGGCGCCAAGGACGTGGGCAAGCGCGCCGAGCGCTCCACCGCCGAGGGCCTGGTCGCCGCGAAGAACGGCGTGCTCATCGAGCTCAACTCCGAGACCGACTTCGTCGCCAAGAACGACGAGTTCCAGGCTCTCGCCGAGAAGATCGTCACCGCTGCGGCCGAGGCCAAGCCCGCCGACCTCGAGGCCCTCAAGGCTGTCGAGGTGGACGGCAAGACCGTCGACACCCTGGTGCAGGAGCTCTCCGCCAAGATCGGCGAGAAGCTCGAACTGCGCCGCCTCGCCGTGTTCGACGGCCCCGTCGCCGTGTACCTGCACAAGCGTGCGTCCGACCTGCCGCCGGCCGTCGGCGTGCTCGTCGAGTACTCCGGCGAGGGCGACGCCGCCGCCGAGGCCGCCCGCGCCGCCGCGATGCAGGTCGCCGCGCTGAAGGCGAAGTACCTCACCCGCGACGAGGTCCCGGCCGACACGGTCGAGAACGAGCGCCGCATCGCGGAGGAGACCGCCAAGAACGAGGGCAAGCCGGAGGCCGCCCTGCCGAAGATCGTCGAGGGCCGTCTCAACGGCTTCTTCAAGGACGTCGTGCTGCTCGAGCAGGCCTCGGTGACGGACTCGAAGAAGACCGTCAAGGCGCTGCTCGACGAGGCCGGCGCCACCGTCTCGCGCTTCGTGCGTTTCGAGGTCGGCGCCAGCTAGATCTCTCGTTTCCTCGACCCCGTCGGCGCTCGCCGGCGGGGTCGAGGCGCGTCGGCGGCTCGATATCCGGGCCGATCGGACACTCGCGCCCCCGTCTCGGTTCCACGGGGTCGGATGAGGCAGGATGAAAGGGCCGATCCACCGCTCGATCCGAGGAGAACCATGTCCGAACACGCCCAGGAACGTCCCGGTTTCCGTCGGGTGCTGCTTAAGCTCGGCGGGGAGATGTTCGGCGGGGGCAAGGTCGGTCTCGACCCGGACGTGGTGACGACCGTGGCCGAGGAGATCGCCGAGGTCGTCCGCTCCGGGGTGGAGGTGGCTGTGGTCATCGGCGGCGGCAACTTCTTCCGCGGCGCGGAACTGCAGCAGCGCGGCCTCGACCGCGCCCGCTCCGACTACATGGGCATGCTCGGCACGGTGATGAACTCTCTTGCGCTGCAGGACTTCCTG
>NZ_WVTE01000069.1:0-11466 GCF_009939605.1 Rhodococcus sp. YH1
CGGAGGGGCAGTGGTGACGGAGGGGCAGTGGTGACGGAGGGGCAGTGGTGACGGAGGGGCAGTGGTGACGGAGGGGCAGCGGCTCTTCGCCCGTTACGCCCATGCGCCGAACGCACTGGGCTACTGCGGCCCGGCAGGGGCGGCGGCCCTCGAGGCCGCCGCGTGCGGGCACGGCGACGGCGCGGCGGTCGTGGCCGCCGCCCGGCGGTTCACCGGAGCATGGCCCTACCAGGAGCTGATCGCGGCCCTGGCCGGCCGGACCGACCCCCTCGACGCAGAGGTGGTGCGCGCCTACTGGACCGGCAACGCCCTGACGGACCGGATCGATCCGGTGGAGTTCGGGACCCGGCTGCTCGAGCGGCTGGGCACGCAGGCGGGGCACTACTGGACCCACCTGACACCCGAACTGCTTGCCGAGGCGGCCCCGACGCACGCGTTCCACGTGCTGGGGGTGTACCCGTGGTCGCGACTGCTGACCACCGGGATGCCCCAGCCGGTCCAGGTTCTCGATTCCTGCAGGATCCGCTGGGGCACCGTCGTCGACGTCGGACCCGACACGGCGACGGTGCGCAGCCGCCGGCTCGAGTTCGACGGTGCCCGCCTGCGTCTCGGCGCGGAACGCGCCGAGATGGTACGGCGCCGCACCGGTGCGGGTGTGTTCGTGCCGGGACTGCGGCTCGGCGAACATGTTGCGCTGCACTGGGATTTCCTGTGCGACCGGCTCGAGGAGGAGGAGGTGGGCCGGCTGGAGGCCGCGACGGTGCGGCAGCTCGACCGCACCAACGGCCGGCTCGCCGCGGGGTGACGGCGCTCAGCGCGGGTCGGTCTCCGGCAGGGTGAATCCCCACGGCAGTTCCAGCCGGTTCGCGGCGAGCAGGTCGGCGTCGGCGAGCAGGGCGGTGATCGGACCGTCCGCGACGAGTCGTCCGTCGCTCACGATCACGGCCCGGCTGCACACCTGCGCGGCGTACGGCAGGTCGTGGGTGACCAGCAACAGGGTGGCGTCGATGCCGAGGAGGACCTCGGCCAGTTCCCGGCGGGCGACGGGATCGAGGTCGGTGGATGGCTCGTCCAGGACCAGAACGTCGGGCCGGCACGCCAGCACGGTGGCGAGGGCGACCCGTCGACGCTGACCCGCGGACAGATGCGCGGTGTTGCGGCCGGCGTGCTCGGTCATGCCGACCGCCTCGAGGGCCTCGCGGACCCGGGCGTCGAGTTCGGTTGCGGGAACGCCGAAGTTGGCGGGCCCGAACGCCACGTCCTGTGCGACGGTCGGCATGAACAACTGGTCGTCGGGATCCTGGAACACCAGTCCGACCCGTCGCCGGATCTCACGCAGGGTGTTCCGCGCGACCGGCAGCCCGCCGATCCGGACGGTCCCGGACGACGGCGCCAGTACGCCGTTCAGGTGCAGCATCAGGGTGGTCTTGCCGGCGCCGTTCGGGCCGAGGACCGCGACCCGCTCACCGGCGGTGACGGCGAGGTCGATGCCGTCGAGGGCGCAGTGCCCGTCGGGGTGGACGTGCCGTACCCCCGTCAGCAGCACGGCCGGCTCCGCGGTCATGCCGTCACCCAGGCGGCGGCGCAGACGGCACCGGCGACGGCGGCCGGCAGCAGGCCCGCAGCCCAGGCCATCGCGGTGGCGGGAGGACCGAAGGCCGGGACGGCACCGGTGAATCCGCGGGAGAGCATGGCCAGATGCACCCGCTCACCGCGCTCGTAGGCGCGGACGAACAGCCCCCCGATTCCCCGGGCCGTCGCTCCGATGCGGTGGAGGGTGCGTGGGTCGTCGCCGCGGGAGATCCGGGCACGGTGCATTCGGTTCGCCTCGGCGGCAAGCAGTTCGAGATAGCGCAGCATGAGCAACGCCACCGTCGTGAGCAGTGCCGGAACCCGGAGGCGGGCCAGGCCGGCGGGCAGGTCCTGGGCCGGGGTGGTGGCCGCGAGGACGAGGGAGACGAGCACCCCGAGGGTGCCCTTGACGAGGATGCCCCACGCCGCGTACAGGCCCGGAACCGACAGGGAGAACCCCAGGACGTCGACCCGGTCGCCGGCCTCGGCGAACGGGAGCAGGACGGCGAGCGCGACGAACGGAGCCTCGATCGACATGCGCGGCGCCAGCCAGGCGCAGCGGATCCCGGCGAGTGCGCAGATCGCCGCGACGACCGCGAAATGGAGGGCGAAGGCCCACATCGCCTCGCGCGGAGTGGCGACCACGACGAAGACGAATGCCGTTGCGGCGACGATCTTCACCTCGGTGGGCAGGCGGTGCACAGCAGTCGTCGCGCGTGCAGGCCCGCCCCGCAGCGCGGTGGTCACGGCCGCGCTCCCGGAGTCCTGTTCCCGGATGCGCCCCGTCGACGGACGAGGAGACGGAACAGCGCGGCGGCCACCGCCGAGGTCGCGGCGACGCCGAGAACCCCGGCCACGCCGGTGGATCCGGTGTGGCCGCCGACCGTGTAACCGGCCAGCGGACCCGCGTCCCACGGATGATCGGTGGCCTCACCCGCAAGGCACTCCCCGGTGACCGTGGCGCTACCGTCGACTTCGACCACGGCACACCCCCGCGCGGTCGCGGCCTCGAGGCCGTCGGGGCTCGAATCGGCAAGGTACGACAGCATCCCCGCGCACAGGAACGCCGCCACCGCGAACAGGATCAGGAGACGCCGGCGCGTCATGCCGGTGCCCGGGTCGGCGGCCGCAGCGGGCGGAGCAGATGGACGATGTCGGGCCGCGCCCGTGCCACCGCGACGACGGTGACGGCGGTGACGAGTCCCTCACCGGCGCCGATGAGAACGTGGGTGCCGAGCAGGAACGCAGCGACGGTGCCGGCGGACCCGGCGGTGCCGCCGACCGCGTACTCGACCAGGAACCCGGTCGCCGCGGCGACCGTCGCGACCAGCGCTGCGGCAAAAGAGATCACGCCGAGGGCCGGTCCGCACGGGTACCGGCGCAGCAGCGGACGCAGCGCCACGGCCGTGCCGTACCCGGCGAGCACGCCGAGCAGGGCCATGTTGGTGACGTTGGCGCCGAGGGCGGTGAGACCGCCGTCGGCGAAGAGCAGTGACTGCACGACCAGCACGACCGTCAGGCACAGGGCGGCGGTCGCGGGACCGACCAGGACGGCGGCGAGCGCGCCGCCGAGTACGTGCCCGCTCACCCCCGGCAGGACCGGAAAGTTGATCATCTGCAGGGCGAAGACGAACGCCGCGACGAGGCCGGCCAGGGGAGCGGTGCGCTCGTCGAGCTCGGAGCGGGCCCTGCGGAGCGCCACCGCGAGGCCGAGCGCGGCGACGACGAAGAACGCCAGCGAGGTCCGCGCGTCGAGCAGACCGTCGCTCATGTGCATGGCTACGACGTCCATCGGAAGAACCTCCGAGGCGTGAGGATGCGTCGACGCGATTCTAGCTGCCCACCTGAACAACTGAACAGTCTTTCGGCCGTCGGGCCGGTTCGTCCCGTTCCGCCGGGACCTTCGTGCGGCGCGGTCCGCAGTGGGGCGTCCTGCCGTCTCCCCGGCGAGATCGACTGTCGACAAACGCGGCGCCGCGTGCTCGGATGGAGTGAGGGGGTCCATTCGTCGGAATGCTCGAATCCCCGAGGAGAAGCGATGAACGACGGAACCGGAAGGCAAGAGGAGCCGCAGTCGGAGCGGGGTGCCCCCGGCTCGCGCGACATGGGTTCCACCGGCCCCGGAGGAGGGCCCGCGGACCGCCCCGCCGGCGCGTTCGAGGACGACGAGATGATCTCCGCCGACCCCGGCGACGCGGGGTCGCACCGACCCGGGCACACCACGACGGTCGGGGATGCGGACGCGGTCGTCCCGCCCTACGAGGGGCGGACGGAGCGCGGGGATGTCCGTCCCGCGCCGGACGACAGGGGAGAGGCGAGCACCGGGGGTGCCGGACGGCCGGTGGCCGACGAGACCCGCAAGTCGGCGGAGCCCTCCGAGACCCCGGGTGGCGCCACGACGTCGCCGACCGAGGAGCGGCCCGCCGGGTGAGCCGACACGACCCGAGGTGACGACGAGGGGCCGGCCCCGCCCACCGGGCGAGGGTGCACCGCGCCGAGGACGCGCGCTGTTCGGGCGGACCAGCGCGCCCGGTGCGCCGGGGCGGCGTCAGACGAACGTGCGCGCCAGCACGATCGCCAGCGCGATCAGCAGTGCGACCTTGACGATCTCGAGCGCCACATAGGCGTAGTGCACCTTCGAGCGGGGTGCGTCCTCCCCCGCGAGGATGCGGTTCGAGCGGCGCGTCAGCGGCGGGCGGATCACCGCCACCTGGACCGCCAGCACGGCCACCGTCACGAGGAGCAGGATCCACCCGGTCGTGCCGGGCGACGAGACCAGGCACGCCCCGATCAGCACGAGGGCGAGGACCCCCTCCACCGTGTTGAGCGCCCGGAACACCAGGCGACCGATACCGAGTCCGAGGGGGATGGTGATTCCCGGCGCCCGGAACTTCAGGGGTGCTTCGAGGAAGGAGATGGCGAGCACCATCCCGAGCCAGAGCATCGGCACGAACAGTTCCACGTAGCGTGCGAGAGTTTCCATCACCCGTCCTCGACTGCTGTGAGCGGCACCTGATCGCCGATCCTAGTGGCGCCTGCGGCGACGGGGACGCCGGCCGTCCTTCGTCACGGCGAGAAGGGTGAGGACGAGGGCCGTCGCTGCGAGAGCGACGACGAAGACGACCACGTGGGCCGCACCCGCGCTGCGGTCACTACAGTCCTGACCGTCCTCGGATCACTCGTTGCGCAGAGGGGGAGCGGGAATTCCGGCCACGGACGTGTGTGAACGATCGACCCGTGGCGGCCCGTTCTTGCTCGGCGGCCGAGACCGAGGAATGCTGCTGACAACTCGCGCTCGACAACGTTCACCGAAAGGATCGGTCATGCCGCGCATCGGTACCGCCGCCCGGGATCTCTACCGCCGGGAGATGGCCGCGTCGAAAACTGCCGGCGACCCGCAGCAACGGTGGCGCCACCTCGAACGGGCGCACATCCTGTCCCAGCCGGATCCGTGGTTGCACACCTGCAATCACGTCGCGATGCTCGCCCTGGCGCTGCGCTGCCGTGACCGCCGCGAGGCCCTCGGGCAGGTCGTGCGGATCGTCGTCGCTGCTCCCGGTTCGATGACCGGCCGGTATCCCGAAGGCAACACCGGACGGGTCGCCGCCGGCCTGACGACCCCGATGCCGGTTCCGGCCGATCTGGCCCGGGCGCTGTCGGCGTAGTCGCCCACCCCCGGGTTCGGAGGAGCGGACCCCGCTCACGACCGGCTCCTACAGGTGCACGGTCCCGCGGATGCACGTCGTGCTGTGTCCGCCGATCCACACCTCGTCGCCCGACGAGTGCACGGTCACGATGCCGCGGCGGCCGACGCGCGTCCCCTGGCTCGCTCGGTAGTCGGCCGGCGCGATGCCGGCGCCGATCAGCCACTGGGCCAGGCCGGCGTTGAGGCTTCCCGTCACCGGGTCCTCCTTGACGCCGACGGGCGCGGCGAAGGCGCGGACCTCGAACTGCTGCGGCGATCCCGGCGGGTAGGGGCCGACGACACCGAGCATCAGGTCGCGCATGTGCTGGTCGTCGGGTTCGAGGTCGAGCACGTCCTGCGCGGACTCGAGCAGGACCGCAGCCCAGCCGGGCCCGTTGTCGACCCAGTTGTGGGCCACGATCCGCTCGCGCGCGATCTCGAGGCCACGGGCGATGCGGGCCAGGTGGTCCTCGTCGAGGTCGCCGCGACGGACCAGCTCGGGGGCGCGGAACGCTGCCGACTCGTCGGTGTGGCGCAGTTCGACGAGTCCGGCTCCGCATTCCTGGACGAGAAGGCCCGGGGTTTTCGGCACGCCGCCGGCCTCGAGCCACGCGTGCGCCGAGCCGAGCGTGGGATGGCCGGCGAACGGGATCTCCGCGCCGGGGGTGAAGATGCGCAGCCGGTAGTCGGCCTCGGGGGTCGTCGGGGGAAGAACGAACGTGGTCTCGGACAGGTTCGTCCACGCCGCGAACTGCGCCATCGCCTCGTCGGGGATGCCGTCGCCGTCGAGGACGACCGCGACCGGGTTTCCCCGGTACGGCTCGGCGGCGAACACGTCGACCTGCGCGAAGTTCCGGGAACGTGGCTGCACCATCGGCTGTGTCTCCTTCGTCGGTTCCGTCCCGACGATTGTGGTCGCGGCGCCGGCGGGGCGCATCTGAATACGCCGGCGACCCTGCGACGGGCTCAGTGCGGACCATCCGTTCCGCGACGCTCGCCCGCATCGGTCCGAACCACCTCGAGGCCGGCATCGATCACGTGCCGATGCGGCGCTGAACGACTGCGGCGCTGAACGACGAAGGGCGCGCAGGGAAGTCCCTGCGCGCCCTTCACGGTTCGAGGATTCAGTGCTCGTACGTGCTCAGGTCGCGGTCCTTGCTCTCCTTCGCCAGGAGGATGAACACCGCGCTCAGGACTGCCAGCCCGATCATGAACGCCGCGACCAGGCCGGTGCCGCCGCCGGCGGCCGCCTGCAGCGACGCGAGGATCACCGGCGTGAAGCCCGCGCCGAGCAGTGTCGCGCCCTGGTAGCCGAGCGAGGCGCCGGTGTACCGGGCCGCGGTGCCGAACTGCTCGGCGATGTACGCCGCCATCGGACCGTAGGTCGCGGACTGGCAGACGCCGAAGCCGAGCACGAACCCGAGCGTCACCAGGGCGACGTTGCCGGACGACAGCAGCGCCAGGATCGGCACGATCAGCACGACGAACGCGCCGAGACCGAAGAGCATCACCGGTCGTCGGCCGACGCGGTCGGAGAGGCGGGCGAATCCGAGCAGGGTGAAGATCGCGACGAACTGGCAGACGGCGAACGCCAGGAGCGCCTGCGATCGGGTCACCCCGGAATGGGACGCGTACCCGATGGCGAACGTGGTGAACATGGTCTGGATGCCGAAGCTGGCCATGCACCCCAGGGCGACGAGCAGCAGGTTCCGGGGACGGCGCAGGATGCTCAGGATCGGCGGGGTCCGCCTGTCGACCGCGGTGGCGTCCACCTCGACCTGCTTGGCCATCGCCTCCCGGAACAGCGGGCTCTCGGACACCCGGGCCCGGACGAACAGGCCGACGGCCAGCATCACCGCGGACAGCAGGAACGGGATGCGCCAGCCCCACGACAGGAAGTCGTCCTCGGGCAGCAGCGCCACCAGCGCCAGGGCGAGGGTGCCGAGCAGGGAACCGGTGGGTGCGCCGGCGTTGGTGAACGAGGCGGCGAAGCCGCGCCCCCGCCCGCCGACGTGTTCGAGGGACATGAGCGCCGCGCCGCCCCACTCACCGCCCACGGCGATGCCCTGGCACACGCGCAGCAGCACGAGAATGATTGCGGCCCAGGATCCGATCGCCGACGCCGGCGGGACGAGGCCGATGAGGAACGACGCGACGCCCATGACCGTCATGGAGATCAGCAGCATCGACTTGCGGCCGTACCTGTCGCCGAAGTGCCCGAAGACGACGCCGCCGAAAGGACGGGCCAGGTAGCCCGCGGCGAACGTGCCCATCGACGCGATGGTCCCGGCGAGCGGGGACAGGTCCGAGAAGAACACGGGTGCGAAGACGATCGCTGCCGCGGTCGCGTAGAGCAGAAAGTCGTAGAACTCGATGGTGCTGCCCAGATAGCTCGACAGCACGACGCGTCGAACTTCCTTCTTTCTCTGGGCCGCAGTGATGTCCGCGGATGCGGTGACGGTCATGGGAGCTCCTGCCGTGGCGGTCGGGTCAGTGGGCGTACTGCTCGCGCAACTTGTCCTTGCGGATCTTTCCGGTGGCGTTGCGGGGGATCTCGTCGAGAACGAGAAGGGATTTGGGGATCTTGTACCTCGCGAGGCGCTCGCCGAGGAAGGCGAACAGCTCGTCCTCGGTGAGGGTGGCTCCGTCGGCGAGGGTGACGGCGGCCCGGCCCACCTCACCCCACTTCTCGTCGGGCACACCGAAGACGGCGCAGCCGAGGACGCCGGGCAGGTCGAGGATGGCGGCCTCCACCTCGGCGGGGTAGATGTTCTCGCCACCCGAGATGATCATGTCCTTGAGCCGGTCGACGATCGTGACGAAGCCGTCCTCGTCGGGAACCCCCACGTCGCCGGATCGGAACCAGCCGTCGCCGGTGAAGGCTTCGGCGGTGGCGTCGGGTCGATTCCAGTACCGCCGCATCACGTTCGGGCCGGAGATCTGGATCTCGCCGCGGTCGCCGGGGGCGACCTCGGTGCCGTCCGGGTCGACGACGCGCACGTCGGTGAAGAAGTGCGGGGCGCCCGCGGTGCCGAGCTTGCGCTCGGCGTCCTTGGGCGTGAGGATCAGCGCGCCCGGGCCGGTCTCGGTCAATCCGTATCCCTGGCAGAGGCGGACGCCACGGGCGGTGTAGGTCTGCAGGGTCCGTGGCGGTACCGGTGCGGCCGCGACGATCCAGCGACGGATCGAGCTCAGGTCGGTGCGGTTCCAGTTCGGGTGGGTGCTCATCGCGTCGAGCATCGTGGGCACCCCGAACGAGTACGTGACCCTCTTGGTTTCGATCAGGTGCAGGATGCGGCCGGGCTCGAAGCCCTCCTCGACGATCACGGTGCCGCCCTTGAGCAGGGTCGGCAGGGCGACGAAGTTCAAGGCGGCGGTATGGAAGAGCGGTGCGGCGACCAGGGCCACCTCGTCGGAGAGGAAGTCGAGATCGACGATCGGATTCATCACCGCGAACACCACGTTGCCGTGGGTGAGGACGACGCCCTTGGGCCGGCCGGTGGTGCCGGAGGTGTACATGATGAAGCACGGGTCGTCGTGCGTGACCGGGACGTCGAGACGGTCGGCGGGGGCGGTCGCGATGATCTCCTCGTAGCCGACGGCCCGGCCGTCGGGTGCCCCGTCGAGGACCACGCGCCGGGCGGTGCCGGCCGCGGTGGCGGCCGCGTCGGCGACGTCCGCGAGGGCGGCGGAATGGATCAGCACGGCGCTGCCGGAGTCGGCCAGGCAGTACTCCACCTCGGGGGTGGTCAGCCGGGCGTTGAGCGGCACGAACACGGCCCCGAGCAGGCCGGCGGCGAACAGCACCTCGAGGTAGGCGGGGTGGTTCGCGGACAGCAGCGCGACCCGGTCTCCGGGGCCGATACCCCGGGCGCGCAGGGCGTGGGCGAGCCGGGTGACCCGCTCGTCGAGTTCGCGGTAGGTGACGGTGGTGCCGCGGAAGTCGAGCGCGACCGCGTCGGGGGCCTGCCGGGCGCGTCGGTGCGGCCAGGTTCCGGTACCTTGATTGAGCACGGGATCTCCTCGATGCCTTGGGATGCGGGATGGTCTGTGGCCGAAGCGACTACGTCCGGGTGAGCCGGCGACCGACGATCTCCTTCATGATTTCCGTGGTGCCGCCGTAGAGGGTCCCGGCCCGGGAGTCCAGATAGTCACGGGCGACGTCGTACTCCTTCATGAACCCGTAGCCGCCGTGCAGCTGCACGGCCCGGTGCACCACCTTCAGATGCAGTTCGGTGACCCACCACTTGGCCATCGCCGCCGTCACCTCGTCGAGCCGGCCGTGGGCGGCGTCGAGGATGCAACGGTCCACGAACACCTGCGCGATCTCGATTTCGGTGGCCAGTTCGGCGAGGTAGAAGCGGTTGGCCTGGAAGTCGGCGATGCGCTGCCCGAACGCTGTGCGGTCGGTGGCGTAGCGCAGCGCCGTCTCGAACGTGCGGGTCATCAGGGCCATGGAGGTCACCGCGATGCTGAGCCGCTCCTGCGGCAGGTTGTGCCGCAGATAGCCGAAGCCCCGGTTCTCCTCGCCGAGCAGGTTGGCGCGGGGCACGCGGACGTCGTCGAACACCAGCTCGGCGGTGTCCTGCGCGGACAGGCCCACCTTGTCGAGCGGGCCGTTCTTCGTGAACCCGGGCATGCCGTCCTCGACGACGAGCAGGCTCACCCCGTTCTTCCCGGCGGCGGGATCGGTCTTCGCGACGACGATGATCGTGTCGGCGAGCAGGCCGTTGGAGATGAAGATCTTGCTGCCGTTCAGCACGAAGTGGTCGCCGTCGGGAATCGCGGTGGTGGCGACGGCGGCGAGGTCGCTGCCGGCGCCGGGTTCGGTCATCGCGATCGCGCCGATCGCCTCACCGGCGACCATGGGGGCGAGCCAGCGATGGTTCTGCTCCTCGGTGCCGAGGGCCGTGAAGTACGGGGCGACCAGGTCGTTGAATCCCGACAAGCCCATGGTGACGGCCTGGGCGCCGACGCGGGCGAGTTCCTCGATGAGCACGGCGCCGAACCGGAAATCGTCGATGCCCCCGCCGCCGAACCGTTCCGGCACGGCGACACCGAGCAGGCCGAGCTTGCCGGCCTGCCGGTACAGCTCGCGGTCGACGCGGCCCGCCGCGGCCCACTGCTCGAGGTGGGGGGCGACCTCGCGCTCGGCGAAGCGTCGCGCGGTTTCGCGGAACGCGGCGTGGTCGGGTTCGTAGATGGTGCGTTCGAGCGACACGGCACTCATGGAGACGGCGGTCCTCCTTCTGCGACCTCGTGGTTTGTCGCGCAGATCACAGTAGACCAATAATGATTGAAATAGTCAACGGTTGAATTCCATCTGCTTTCCGGGTGGGCGGTGCCCTCAGCTGGGGATATGTGTCTCGGCTAAAAACTTGCAAGCAGTCTGGACTGTTTGTTGTTTTGCTGTTACCGTCCGTTCTTGTGACTCGAACCACATCCACGGGCACGGGGCGCACGCAGGCCGAGCGCACCGCCGTGACCCGGGCGAAACTCCTCGACGCGGCCGTCGGCTCGCTCGTCGAACTCGGCTACGCGCGCACCACCACCCAGGTCATCGCCAAACGGGCCGGGGTATCCCGGGGTGCGCAGCTGCATCACTTCCCGACCAAGGAATCGCTCGTCGTCGCCGCGGTCGAGCACCTCGTCGACAAGCGCCTCACGGAGATCCTCGAGGCCAGCCCGGACCCCGAGCGTGGCCTCGACGTCCTCACCGACGCGTTCCGCGGACCGTTGTTCCACGCCGCGCTCGAGCTGTGGGTGGCCGCCCGGACCGATCCCACCCTGCACGAGGCGGTGATCCCCCTCGAGCGCAAGGTCTCCGACGCGCTGCGGGTCGGCTGCCTCGAGATCATGGGGGACCGGATGGGCCCCGACGGAATCGACCTGAGCATCGAGCTGGCTCGCGGCCTCGCCGTCGCCGCCCTGATGCGTACTCCCGAATCGGATCGTGAGATCCGGGAGCGGCTGCTCCCGGTCTGGAAGGAACTGGTGATGAAGTGAGCATCGTGACCCTCCCGCCGCACGTCCACACGCTCGTCGTGGGGGCCGGCTTCGGGGGCATCGGCATGGCGGCCACGCTGCTGCGTGAGCACCCGCGCGCCGACGTCCTCGTGATCGAGCGGGGCGACGACGTCGGCGGCACCTGGCGGGTGAACACCTACCCGGGCGCGGCCTGCGACGTGCCGAGCGCGCTGTACTCGTTC
>NZ_WVTE01000007.1:0-23679 GCF_009939605.1 Rhodococcus sp. YH1
CTGACGGCGGAGGAACAGCGCGAAGATGGCCAGCACTGCTCCGATGGCAAAGCCGATGCGCCACCCGAACTCCGACATGTCGTCCTCGGAGATGATCGACGTCTGAAGGATGCTCATCGCGGTCATTGTGGTGGTGTTCCCCATCAACTGGGTCCTGACGTCGGCGCCGTGGACCCTGTTCGTGTCGCAGGGAATTGCCCTGCTCGTATGGGGCATCCAGTCGTCGATCCACTCCACAGTCATGTCCGAGCAGTCGCCCACGGAAGCCCGCGCGACGAGCGTAGGCATCTGGACCTCCGTGGGTGCCGCACTCTCCGGCGGCACGGCGCCCTATCTCTACGCCTGGCTCAACTCCATGGATGTCGGGTGGATCTTCTCGGCCTACATCGTGGTGCTGGCTCTGGTCACCCTGGTAGCCGTCAGGTTCATCCCCGAAACAGCCGGTCTCGAAATGGACCGCATCCCGCTGCCCGGCGAAGAGAAGGTCTCCAGCGAGGACGAGAGCACCGCCGTCCCGGTAGGCCGTTGAGTCCCCTGAACCAACTCTGACGATCGGCTCGGCCCCAGCCTGGATTGCAGGCGGGGGCCGAGCTGTTTCTTCATCGCGATCGACCTCGAGAGATGACACGCGCAGCCGCATCATCGAGACCCACGGCCCCAGCCTGCCGCTTCGCGGTGAGTAGATCGAAACCGAGTGTCGGACATGAAGAAGGGTGAGCCGACCTGTTGGGCACCGCCGACAAGATCGGCCTGACCACGGCCGGCTGCACGGCCCGTCGTTGATCGCGACCATGGTCGCGGCCGCGTCCTCGGCGGATCACCGGGCCAGCGCGGGCATCACCATGGCGGAAAGTGCGAGACAGACGCCGCCGACCGCCGCGGGGCCGGCGCCGCGGCCATCGGCACCCTCTCCTCATCGGGATGCCTCGGTCCCCGACGGGTGCGTCCCATACGCCGGTGGCGGCGGTGCAGGTGCCCGGGCCGCTGATAGCCCCGTTATTGGCCTAAAGATTGCCAAACATACAGCCGATAACCGATATTGTGCCGCCTCGAACGCCAGGAGCACGAGACAGATGTGCTTCAGATCGTGTCGATGTACTGGCCCAACTCGTCGAGATCGGACGTGGTGTCGAGCAGTTTCTTGCTGCGCAGGACGGTTCGGGCGGTGTCGAGGTAGCGACGGATGAGTGGGCCGATGGTGTCCTCGCGGTAGGCCAAGGCCAGGGGCACGGACACTGTCGGAGATCTCAGCGGTCGGTAGGTGACACCGTTCATGCGCAGGTGCCGTACCGACTCGGGCGCGAGGGCGACCCCGAGGCCGGCGGCGACGAGGGCGACCAGGGTGGAGGTCTCGGCCACCTGTTGCCGGACGGTGGGAACGAAGCCCGCCTGCCTGCACGCGGTGATCAGGGTGTCGTGCATGGTCGACGGGGAGCAGTAGCCGATGAATGCCTCGTCGGCGAGATCGTGGAGGTCGATCGTGGTGGCGCTGGCCATGGGGTGCTGTACGGGCATGACCACCAGCAGGGGTTCGTTGCGCAGCAGTTCGACGACGATGCCGGGCGCGTTCACCGGGGGTCGGAGCAATCCGACGGACAGGGTGCCATCGAGCAGGGCCTGAACCTGGGCCGGGGTGAGCATCTCGCTGCGCAGGGTGAGCTCCACCAGCGGGTTGCGTTCGCGGTAGGCACGGACCAGGTTGGGCATCAGGTCGTAGGTGGCCGAGCCGGTGAACCCCAACGACAATGCTCCCATTTCTCCGCGGTCGGCTTTGCGCGCCGAATCCACGGCGTCCTCGCTGGCGGCGAGCAGGGCGACGCAGCGGTCGTAGAACACCCGGCCGGCTTCGGTCAGGGCGATCGAGCGGGTGGTGCGCGCGAGCAGTCGCACGCCGAGTTCGCGTTCGAGCTTGCGGATCTGATGGGAGACCGGGGACTGGGCGATGGACAGCCGCTCGGCCGCCCGGGTGAAGCTGCCCTCGTCGACAACGGTGACGAAGTACTTCATATGGCGCAGCTCCATACCCCAGTCTGACATTCAGATGGAAGATATCTCAATAGCTGAACAAACAGGTGTTAGACATCTAGGTTTCTGCCTCCTAGCCTCATCTTCGAGAGCTGGATCACACCGACCCCGGACAGTGACGGGCCTCTCGTTCCGGTGGGACCGCGGGCTGGGCGTTTCTCACCTCGTCGCACTTGTGGAGGAGAACACGTGAAGGTCAACCTGTTCCTGCAGGCGCCGTACCGGTACCTGCCCGACGACTTCGAGACCAAATACGAGTCGGTGTGCAGCATCCCGTACTCGCTCGTCACCCGGGACGGGATGTACTCCTCGATCCGGGACTTCATGGACGAGCTCATGCTCGGGGCCCGCAGCGGCTACGACGGCGTCGCGGTCACCGAACACGGCCAGAGCAGCTACGACATGGTCCCCAACCCCGATCTGATCTCGAGCGCGCTGGCCTACATGACCGAGACCGAGGGACTCGACGTCGCCGTCTACCCGATGGGCCGCTCTTTGGGCAAAGCCCGCGAGCCGCTCCGGGCCGCCGAGGAATACGCGATGATCGACGTGATGAGCGGCGGCCGCCTGGTCGCCGGCCTGACCGTGGGCCTGAGCTACGACGCCAACCTCAACAACGGCATCCCGCCGATCGAGGTCCGCCCCCGGTTCGACGAGAACCTCGAACTGGTCCTGCGGGCCTGGCGCGAGCAGGAACCGTTCGCCTGGAACGGCCGCTACACCCAATATCCGATGGTGAACATGTGGCCGCGGCCGCTGCAGGAGAACGTGCCGGTGTGGATCACCGGCATCGGCAACCCACGCACCATGCGGATGTGCTTCGACCGCGGCTTCGGGTTCAACTACCTGAGCTGGTTCGGCGCCAAGCTGACCGGCAAGCGCATCTTCGACCGCATGTGGGAACAGGCCGACGAGGCCGGCGTCGCCCGCAATCCCTACCGCATCGGGTTCCTGCAGACCATCGCCGTCGCCGAGACCGACGAACGCGCCGAGACCGAGTACGGTCCGCACGCCGAGTACGCCTTCCGCAAGGGCCTGGGCTCGATCCCGATCGAGAAGCTCGGCCTGCCCGGCGCCATCGACATCAACGGCGTCAAGGCCCTGATCAAGGACCCCGGCGACTTCGGCCTGTACCACCGCATGCGCACCGCCACCTTCCGCGATCTGGTCGAGGCCGGTGTCGTGGTGGTCGGCAGCCCCGACACCGTCGCCGAACAGCTGCTCGCCTTCTGCCGCGAATACGGCATCGGCAATCTGCACGCCATGCTCGGCTTCGGCTCGCTGCCCCGGCACCTGGTGATGAAGAACATCCACCTGTTCGCCGAGGAGGTCCTGCCGCGGCTGCGCACGCTGTGGACCGACACCGACCACGAACACCACTGGTGGCCGAGCCGACTCGGCGGCACCCCCATCGCCTACGACATCACCGCCACCACGAAGGCAGGAGCGAACGCCCGATGAGCACCACACCCACCATCACCGAACAGACCGTCGACGTCTGGGGCGGCCGGCTCGCCATCACCGTCAAGGTCGCCGGCGCCGGCGCACCGCTGCTGTATCTGCACCCGGCCGCCGGTCTGGCGTGGGATCCGTTCCTGTCCCATTTGGCGTCCCGGTACACCGTCTACGCCCCCGAATTCCCCGGCACCAGCGAGGGCAACCCGTACGCCATCCACACCATCGACACCCTCAGCGACATGGTGCTGGCCTACGAGGAGCTGGTCCGCACCCTCGGGCTCGACCATCCCGTGGTGATCGGGCAGTCCTTCGGCGGCATGCTCGCCGCCGAACTCGCCGCCACCTTCCCCACCCTGCCCGACAAGCTGGTCCTGCTCGACCCGATCGGGCTGTGGACCGAGACCGCCCCGGTCGCCAACTGGATCGCCACACCCCCCGACCAGCTACCGGCCCTGCTGTTCCACGACCCGGCGCGCCCGGCCGCCCAGGCGATGCTCGCACCCTCCGACGACCTCGCCCAGCAGCAGGCCGCGGCCGCGGCGATGGTGTGGGCGTTCGGCTGCACCGGCAAGTTCGCCTGGCCCATCCCCGACCGCGGCCTGCGGCACCGCCTGCACCGCATCACCGCACCCACGCTGATCGTGTGGGGCCGCAACGACAGGCTCATCTCGGTGGACTACGCCGATCAGTTCCACAAGCTCATCGCCGACAGCACCGTCACCATCGTCGACGACTGCGGCCACATCCCCCAGGTGGAAAAACTCGACGACACAGTCGAAGCCGTCGACAAATTCCTCCTCTGACCCGAGCAGGCACCGGTGTCCTCCCGACCGGGTCCCCGACCTCCCAGGAAACCGACCATGACCACAACGCTGCAACCCCCCGCACGCGATACCCGACCGGCCGACGAGCACGAGGTCGATGCGACGACGATCCGGCGGGCCATGGGCCGCGTGCCCACCTCGGTCGCCGTCGTCACCGCCCTGTGCGACGGGGAACCGGTCGGCATGACCATCGGCTCGCTGACCTCGGTATCGCTCGATCCACCGTTGGTGGCGTTCTTCGCCTTCTCCGGATCATCGACGTTCGCCCAGCTTCGGCGCTGTCGCACATTCTGCATCAACGTCCTCGCCGAGGATCAAGCCGAGATCTGCCACGGCTTCGCTCGACTCGACGGAGCGAAGTTCGACCTCGGTGAGTGGGAATATCACCACGGAATCCCCACCATCAAGAACGCCGTCACCACGGTGCTGTGCGAGCAGGACCATGTTTTCGAAGCCGGGGACCACCTCGGCATGATCGGCCGCGTCACCGACGTCGACTTCAGCGACAACCGGCCGTTGGTGTACTACCGCGGGCAGACATCCCAGCTTCACAGCTCCGGCTCCTGGGAATGATCGGTCCGGCCGGCTCCATGCCTGTCGGGGCGTGACCGGCAAGTCTGGATTCTTCGTCCGCTTGGATTCGAGGCGGCCGCATACGATGCACCGCAAGCCTCTCGTGCCCGATCTCTCCAAGCGGTGAGAGTAGACCCGGGACCGGGTAAGTTCTGGTTAGAGCCGGTTGCCGTTGGTGGCGTCGATGACCTGCCCGGTGATCGCACCGGCGGCGGCGCTGACGAGGAAGGCCACGATCGCGGCGATGTCCTCCGCGGTGGCGAGTTTTCGCAGTGCAGTGGTGGACGCGGCAGTGGTGCGGGCATGGTCGTCACCGCGAAGCCAGTGCGCGTTCATGTCGGTATCGAGCGCGGCCGGCGCCACGGCGTTGGCGGTGATGCCTCGTTCGCCGACGTCTACGGCGAGGGCGCGGGTGAACACCTCGATCGCCCCCTTGGTCATGGCGTAGCTGATGACGTCGGGTCTGGCGTAGTGGGCGGATCCGGAGGAAATGTTGACGATGCGACCGCCGTCGTGCATCCGGGGCAGGGCATGCCGAGTCACGAAGAACGGGGCGCGCTGGTTGAGTGCGACCAGACGGTCGAAATCCTCGACAGTGACGCGCTCGAGCGCTCCGCGCCGACTGATTCCGGCGTTGTTGACGAGGATGTCGAGCCCTCGGTCGAGCCCGAGACCGTCGAGCGCGGAGTCGAACTCCCGTATCAGCTCTTCAGGCCCCTCGGGTCGGGACAGGTCGGCCTGGACCGCAGCCGCGAGGCCCCCGGCAGCCGTGATGCCGTCGACCACCGCAGCGGCGGCCGTCCGATCGGATCCGTAGTGGACGATTACGGCGGCACCGGAGGCGGCCACCGCATCTGCGATGGCCGCCCCGATGCCGCGGCTGGCCCCGGTGACCAGCGCGACTCCTCGGCCCGTGCGCATTCCTACTGACGAGCTGCGAGGTCGAGGGCGATGTCGGCGATGAGGTCTTCCTGCCCACCGACCAGCCCGCGTTCACCGACGGCGAGCACGGGCGGACGGAGGTCATCCGGGGCCACCTTTCGTTGGGACTGCGGGGCGGGAGCGGCGGGGTCTATTCGTCGACGGCGACGGCGGTAGTAATTCCGAATCCTGCTATCCAATCGTGGATTTCGCGGTAGAAGGTCGAGGTGACGCGGTACTTCCCGGCGGCGCTCATTGCCGCGTACGCGGCGATCCAGGTGCGCACTTCGTGGGAGGAGTGTCCGGCCTGTTCGACGAACCAGTCGTTGGTCCACGCGTCGATCTGCTCGAGGTCGCCGGAGGCGAGGACGTCGAGCAGGTGCCGGTCCCATTCGGGGTTCAGTGGCTGGATGGCGGCGGTGCCGGCGGCGAAGTCCCGCCCGGCGGTGATGACGCGCTGTTCGCGGGCATCACGTTCGGCGGCACTGGGATTGCGGCCGTCGATCAACCGCTCGCGCACTTCCTCTGGCGCGGTGGCAAACTGCGGGACCGGCGGGTCGTGGGACAGGCCGCCGGATCCGACGAACAGCACACGCTTGTCCAGCTTGGCAGCGGCCCGCCCGACCGTCTCGCCGAGCAGCCGTACCCGGCTGACCGGGCCGAGCGGTTCGGCGACCGAATTGATGAAGATCGGCACGGTCGGCACGGCGGTGATCGATCCGACCAGCAATTGGAGTGCTTGGGCGAATCCGTGGTCGACGTGCATGCGTTCGGAGAATGCGACGTCGATGCCGCTGTCGAGGACTTCGCGGGCGACTGCGTAGGCGGCGTCACGGTCGACGTCGAGAGGGCCGGCTTCGGTGCCGTAGTCGCCGACGGACTGCGCGGCGGCACCGATACAGAACGGCGGCAGCAGGTCGTAGAAGACGCCGTTGTAGTGGTCGGGGGCGAAGATGACGATGAGATCGGGGGCGAAGTCGGCGACGAACCGGCGCGCGTGGTCGAATGCGGCGTCGACGGCGTCGATGACTTCCTGTTCGGGGTCGTTGCGTCCCATCAGGGGGGAGTGCGACATCGCGCACAGCGCTACAGGCATCGCGGCGGTCTCCTTGCTGCTGCTTCGGCGCTTTCTCTCCGGGGGTCCGGACGAGAGCGCAATAGGTCGGGTAAGTGGGATCCGGCCGGTGCCGCCCGGGTTGCAGGGGTTGGCGGCACCGGCCGGGGTCTGTGTCAGCTGCGACCGAGGAGGAAGTCCAGATGCAGCTTGTTGAAGGTCTCGGGGTCCTCGTACTGGGGCCAGTGGCCACAGTTCTCCATGATGGCCAGCTTGGCGCCCGGGATGTGGGAGGCGATGCACTTGGCTTCGTCGACCGGACCGGAGGGGTCCTTGGTGGTCCACAGCACCATCGCGGGCACCGTGATGCCGTTGAGAGTGGCGTCGGTGATCATGTTCCGCTTGCGGGTTTCGAGGTCCTGCAGTGCCATGTTCATCTCGCAGGCCTTGAGCCAATCCGGCTGCTGGAAGATGGCCTGGCGGGTGCGGATCAGGTCGTCGGTGACCATGGTCGGGTCGGCCATGAGCCATTCGAGGCGTGCTTTGACGCGTTCCCAGCTCGGGTCCTTCGCCGCTTCCATCGACAGGGTATAGAGACGTTCCATCACCTGAGGGTTGGCCATGGTGCCGCCCATGGTGTTGAGCACGATCCGGTCGACCTTCTCGGGATGGTCGTGCGCGAACTGGGCGGTGACCCAGCCGCCGAGAGACTCCCCGGAAAACGAGGCCTTCTCGACGCCGATGGCGTCCAGGAACTGCAGCACGTGGTCGATGTAGTGCTTGATCTCGAGCGGGTGGTCGGGCTTGGTCGAGTAGCCGTGGCCGATGAAGTCGATTGCCCAGACGTTGAAGTGCTCGGAATGCGAGCGCAGATTGCGCACGTACGCCTCGGCGTGGCCGGTGATGCCGTGCAGCAGGATCAGCGTGGGCTTGGACGAGTCGCCGGCGTGCAGGTATCGGGTCCGGTAGGGGCCGGCCTGGATGAATCCCTGGCTGAACTCGACCTGGTTCAGGTCGTCCCAGACGCTGGTGTAAGGACGGGTCATCGGTTCTCTCCCTCGACTGTGGTGGTGCGGGTGGCGGAAGCTGGTGCTGCATCCTCGGCGGTAACGTGCGGAACGACGATCGGCACGGCCCGGGTGCTGTACTGCGGCTCGTTTGTGCCGCTCGGGTTCCCGTTGTCGCTGGCCGAGTGGTCGAGGACCGCGGTGAGAGCGTTCTCGAGGCTGGTGAGCGCTTCGGTGTCGTCCCAGACCGGAGCACTGTGTCGCCACGCGACGTAGCCGTCGGGCCGCACGAGCAGGGCGCCGGCCTCGTCGATGTCGCGGACCCGCCGCCAGTATCCGTAAGGGTCGATGGTGCCGGGTTCGCCGACAACGACGGTCCGCAGGAACGGCAGGTCGAGTTTGGCGGCGGCACGCTTCCATGCCTGGCCGCCGAGTCCGGTCAGCAGGGTCATCATTCCCTTGCCGGTGACGTCGAGGGTGGAGATGCGGGTTCCGTCGGCGCCGACCAGCCACGCATGCGGCAGCTTCGCGCCCGGCCGGGTGGTGGCCTGCAGGTACAGCTCACGATCGCGCACCCACACTTCCTCGCCCGCCTCGGGGTCGGGAACGACCGCGGACGAGGTGTAGCGCTGGTTGAGTTCGACGCCCTGGGCGTTGAATTCGGCGTTCTTCACCTCCAGCGCCTCGTACAGCCGCTCACGCAGAGCAACACCTTCGGACGAGGGTTCCTTCAACTTTGCCAGGCCGGCGGCGACCGGGTCGTCGCTCTCGTGATCGAACCATTCGCGCAGCCCGGCGTAGTCCTTGCGGGACTGGTTGGCGCGAGCGACGATCTGTTTGCCGACCGGAACACGCTCAGGAGAGTAGGACTCGAGCAGACCCGGTCCTGCATACCCCTTCACGACGAACGCGATCTTCCATGCCAGGTTGAACGCGTCCTGCATGGACGTGTTCGAGCCCAGCCCGCTGCTCGGCGGATGCCGGTGCACCGCGTCGCCGCCGCAGAACACTCGACCGGACTGGTAGTGCTCAGCCCACTGCTGGTTGACGTACCAGAAGGACCTCGACACGATCTCGACGTCCAGGTGCGGGTCGCCGACGAGGGTCCGGATCTGTTCGAGGACAACGTCGTCGGAGACATCCGGCTCGCCGTTCGCCATGTCGAAGCCCCAGCCGGCGATCCACTGGTCCCACGGTCGGATCGCGCGCAGCAGACCCATGCCGATCTCACCGAAACCGGCCTTCGAGTTGACGATCCAGTGCAAGATGCTCGGCCGATGAGCGACATATTTGCTCAGGTCCGCGTTGAACAGGATGTACGCGGTACCGGCGCGGGCGAGTTCACCTTCGAACGGAAGCCCGATCTGTTCGGCGATCTTCGATCGTGCGCCGTCGAAACCGAGCAGGAAGCGGGCTCGCTGGGTGAACACGGTGCCCGAGCGGACGTCGCGGAACCGGACGGTCACCCCGTCCTCGTCCTGGGCGTGGTCGAGGTATTCGGTGTTGAAGCTGATGACCGCACCACGTTCGGCGGCGTTCTTGATCAGCACCGGCTCCATCAGGGGCTGCGGAATGTCGAGCATCGTGCAGGGGCTTCCGGACAGGTAGTCCCCGTAGCGGATATCGCCCGTACCCCAGGTCTGCATCCGGACGATCTCCTCGCCGGCCAGGCTCGTGGTGAACAGCGTGTCGCCCATCTGGTCCCACGGGGTGGCGTAGTTGCGCGCCTCGTCTTCGACGCCCAGGTCCCGCAGCACTTCGACGGCGCGCTGGTTGGTGATGTGCGCGCGCGGCGAGTTCGCCACCCAGGGGAACATCGAGACGGCGTGAACGCGGATGCCGTAGCTGGCCAGGGCAAGCGCCGCTGTGCCACCGGCGGGGCCGAGGCCGACGATCACGACGTCGGTGTCGTAGGAGGTGCGGTCGTGGTCACTCATGTCTGTCATCACTTCACTTGTCGAGGACGCGCAGGGATGCTGCGGTGTCCGGAACTGTCCGAGTCGAAAATGTTTCGTTGTCAGGCATTTTCGGTGTGGAGGTGGCCTGGTCGCGAGTGAGCTGGCTCGCAGCGCCCTTGCGCCCCCAGCCGCCGGGCAGCAGGATCACCGAGACGATCGAGATGGCCGAGACGATCAGCAGGTAGGTCACGATCGAGTTGCTGGTGTTGGTGGAGGCGTACAAGGCGGTCGCGATCGTCGGGGCGAACGCGGAGCCGGCGACCTGGGAGATGGTGTAGCCGATAGAGACACCGCTGTAGCGCACGTCCGCGTCGAAGACCATCGTGAACAGGGAGCCTGTCACGCCGGCGGCGGGGGCCATTGCAATTCCGAAGACCAGCACCTGCGCGGCCATGAACAGCCACGGGTTGCCGGTGTTGATCAGTGCGAAGGCGGGGGCGATCACCACACCCATCGCGGCGGCGCCGAGCAGGTACATGGTCTTGCGGCCGAAAGTGTCGGACAGAGCGCCGAACACGGGGTAGAGGAGGACGGCGACGATGCCGGCGACGAATACTCCGGCCAGGGCGAAGGTGCGGCTGATCCCCGCGACGGTGGTGCCGTAGGAGACGAGGTAGGCCATGCAGATATAGGCGAACACTCCTTGGGACAGGTAGGTGCCCGCGATGAGGAGAATTTCCTTCCAGTGCTTGCGGAACGCTTCGGCGATCGGCATTCGCACCACGGCGCTCTGTGCCTTCACCTCGGCGAAGTCGGGGCTTTCGGCCAGGGACAGGCGAATGAACAGCCCGATCACGATCAGCACCGCGCTGAACAGGAACGGCAGTCGCCAGCCCCAACTCAGGAACTGCTCGTCGGGCAATTGGGAGACCGCGAAGAACGCCAGGGTTGCGACGCTGGTCCCGGCGGGTGCCCCCATCTGGGAGAAGGATCCGAAAAAGCCCTTCTTCGCGGTGGGGGCGTGCTCGACGGCCATCAGGGTGGCTCCACCCCACTCGCCGCCGACGGCAAAGCCCTGCACCAGGCGCAGCAGGGTCAGCAGGATGGGGGCGGCGATCCCGATTTGGGCGTAACCGGGCAACAATCCCATCAGTACGGTGGCCGAGCCCATTCCGACCAGGGAGATCACCAGCATCTGCTTGCGGCCGACCCGGTCACCGAAGTGCCCGAACACTATGCCACCCAGCGGGCGGGCGAGGAACCCAACGCCGAAGGTCGCGAACGACAACAGGATTCCGATCGCGGACGAGACATCCGGGAAGAACAACTCAGGGAATACCAGCGCGGCCGCGGTGCCGTAGATGAAGAAGTCGTAGTACTCGACGGTGGTACCGATGAAGCTGGCCATCGCTACCCGCAGCGGTGAGGTCTTCGTCGGGGAGGTAGGTGTGGTGCTCACGGTCGGGCTTCCCCGATCTGTGGGCGGAAGTGGGCTCGTGCCCCGAAGGACGATGCGTGCGAAGCGGTCGTCATGGCCGCTCCTTTCTTCTGGGGATGTTCGAGAGGGGTTCTCTGGAGAATCTTCGAGAGGGAGCACTCAACTAGAATGCTAGACGTCTAGTTCAGACGCTACTCGGGCATAGAGGGTGACGCAAGTCTCTGGATGAGGGTAAAGGTGATCGACGGCGCGCCGGCCCTCTGGGGCGAGACAGGGGTCAGCGCGGAGGGTGCCGGTGGATCGTCTGCAGCGCTACGGCCGAGAGTCCCCCCTCGGCGTAGGTGGCGCGATAGCGGAGCCGGTCGATGGCCCGGGTATCGGGGTCTAGCTCGGCAGCTGGGCGTTGGATTCGTCGCGGATTACTGCGATGGTGCCGACGATGTGGCGTTCCATGGCCTCGCGGGCGGCAGCTGCGTCACGGTTGCGGATGGCCTCGGTGATTTCGTGGTGGTCATGCTGCCGGTCGGGCAGTGCGCTCGAGAGCGGGTTGGTGATGCCGGTGGTGTTGATCAGGAAGTCCGACAGATCCCACATTCGCTGGCTGGTCTCCTCCATGATCCGCGAGTGCGCCATCGCGTGGATGGCCGCATGGAACTCCCGGTTGTGCACGCGGTACCCGCGGGCGCGGACCACCGGGTCGTGGGAGGTGATCAGGGCGTCGACCCGCGCCGAGATCAGGTCCAACTCCAGCAACTGGGCCTCGGTCCGCCGGGAGGCCGCTACCGCGGCGATGGTCCCTTCGAAACCGCCGAACAGGGTGTAGAAGTCTTCCACTTCGCGCGGGGCGTAGGAGACGACCTCGCAACCGACCTGGGGAACGATGTGGACCAGCTTGTCGCTGGACAGGCGGCGCAGAGCGTCCATGACGGGCTGCTTGCTCACCCCGAACTCTTGCCGGATCGACTCGACGACGATCTTCTCGCCTGCCGCATAGCGCCCTTCGAGCAGCCGGTTCTTCAGAATGTCGTACAACGCGGAGGACAGCCGCGCCCCCGAGGTGCGGACATTGGCGAGCAGGGCGGCGGCCTCACTGCCCGGCTTGGGGCCGGTGTCGGTGGTGGTCATCGAGTCAGGCTTTCCGTCGGCGTCCCGGACATGGCTCCCCCTTATGCCGCGGCGCTCACCGCAACAGCTTGCATTCTAGTACTTGTGGTGTGAGTCACTGTGGGTTACCTTCGTCTGGAACGCTAGCATTCCAGACCTGATGGACGGGGCATCGTGGCCAACCTCGGGGTTAACGCCGGAGGGCACGCCGTACGCGCCATATCCCGGCACCCGGACATGCGCCCTCTGCGGGCGACAGGCCGAGCAGTGCCCTCGGCAACGCGGGCCACATGCAAGGAGAAGAACATGGAATTCTGTATCGGTACCTGCGCCAAGATCGATCAGGTCGCAGTGGTGAAACGGGCCGAGGACCTGGGCATCACACACTTCGGCGTCGGCGAAGGCCCCTTGCTGTTCTCCGACCCTTACCAGTTCCTCGCCCTTGCCACCCAGCACACCAGCACCATCAACCTGGGCACCATGGTCACCAATCCGCTGACCCGGATCGCCCCGGTCACCGCCAATTCGATGGCCACCCTCAACGCCCTGGCCCCCGGCCGGACCTTCCTCGGCATCGGCACCGCCAACAACGCCCTGCGCTCGATGGGCAACCGCACCGCGAAGATCTCCGAACTCACCCACGCCATCGAAGTCTCACGAGAGCTGATGGCCGGCCACCGGGTCACCCACCATTGGCTCGGGCAGTCCCGGGAAGTGGAGTTCCTCGACAAGGACAGTGGCTTCTACAACGTCACCGACCACATACCAATCTGGGTCGCGGCCGGCGGACCCCGCGGGCTCGCCGAGGCGGCGAAGTACGCAGACGCCGTCGTCTACTGCCTCGGGCCCGACACCGACATGATCGGCCTGATCCGCCGCGAACTCGACAAGGCGGTCGCCGATGCCGGCCGGGCACCGGGTTCGGTCAAGCTCGTCTCTCTGTCGTGGTTCTACCAACTCGGCAACGGGGAAACCTGGGAAGACGGCGTCACCAACGGCTTCGGTTCCGGCCCGATCAGCTCATGCATCACCAACGCCGGGCTGATGGACCAGCACCGCGAAGAGCTCGGCGATCCGATTGTCGACGCGTCCCTCACCGCCGCCCAGCAGTACCTCGCTGACCCGAAGACCCCGGACCAGCCGCACTACCTCGATGTCTGGGCGAAATACCTGCGCGGACTCGATCCCCGACACCGTCCGATCATCACCAAAGAACTCGTCGACTACTGGTGCCTGTACGGATCCCCCGCCGACCTGCGCGAGAAGGCGGCCCTGATGCGCGAGGCCGGCGTCGACATACTCCAGGTCTTCCTGTCCAACCCGTTCACCGCTGCCCGCGACATCGACAACATCGGGCACTCGATCCTCGCCCACGCCTGACCGCCCCCACCCTTTCCCAGCCAGGAGCTCTTGATGGAACTCGACCCGCGCACCACCGCCGTCGTGGCAGTGCACTGCCAAGGCGACATCGTCGGCCCCACCGGCGCCTTCGCCGACTTCTTCCACCAGCAGGTCACCGTACGCCACGTCATCGACCAGATTGCCGCGCTCATCGCCGCCGCCCGCACGGCCGCCGCAACCGTCGTCTACACCCGGGTCGCGTGGAAGCCCGACTTCTCCGATCTCGAGGTCAATTCACCCCTGCTGGGCATCGTCGCTCAATCCGGCTGCCTCAAAGAGGGCAGCGAACTCGCCGAGATCGTTGAACCGCTCGCACCGCACGGAGATGACATCGTGCTCACCCATCAGCGCATCGGCGCGTTCGCTCGTACCGACCTCGACACCGTCCTGCGCGAGAAGGGCATCACCACTCTCGTCTTCGCCGGAGTGGCCACGAACGCCTCCGTCGAGGGCACTGCCCGGGTGGCCAGCGATCTCGGCTACCGGGTGGTGATCGTCGAAGATGCATGCTCCGCAGCCACCCCCGCAGCGCACCACGCGAGCATCGACTCACTCGGACTGCTGGCCGAGATCAGCACCGTCGACGAGGTCCGCACCGCCCTGACCGCGACGGTCACCGGCACCCGCGCCTGATCACACCGAAGCTCGCTTCGATGCGGGCACATGACCGCGCCGTACATCCCCACCTATAGACCGCGACCAAACACACTAAATATCAGGAGTTTTCGTACATGAAGTCCACCATGCGTGTGGCCCGCCTCCACGAGATCAATCAGCCGATGCAGATCGAGGACCTCCCTGTTCCCGAGCCACGGCCGACCGATGTGCTGGTACAGGTCAAGGCATGCAACGTCGTGCCGAACCTGAGCAACGTCCTGGCCACCTACAGCGAATGGTTCCCCTATCTGCCGCTGCCCAAGCTCCCCGCCGTCTTCGGTCTCGACTCTGCCGGTGTCGTCGCCGCCGTCGGCAGCCATGTCACCGACGTCGCCGTCGGTGACCGGGTCTACGTCAACCCCGGCATCTCCTGCGGCGGCTGCCGCGCCTGCCGGCAGGGCAACGATCAGAACTGTGACCGCTATACCTTCATGGGCTACTTCTCCTTCGGCGCCGACGGCCAGAAAATGTTCGACGCCTACCCCTATGGCGGCCTCAGCGAGTATCTGACCGCACCCCAACGCAATCTGGTCAAACTGCCCGACACGGTCAGCTTCGAGGAAGGCGCCCGCTTCGGCTATCTCGGCACCGGCTACTCGGCACTGCGCAAGGCCGGCGCCGGCCCGGGCACCACGGTCCTGATCGACGGCATCTCAGGAACTCTGGGCCTGGGCACCTGCCTGAACGCCCTCGCGCTCGGCGCGACCCGCATCTTCGGCACCGGCCGCAACGCCGGCCTGCTCGACGACGTCCGCGCGATCGCCCCCGACCGCATCCACGTCCTCCCCACCGGGGAGGGTGAGCTGCGCAGCTGGGTGCACGAGCACAACCACGGCGAGGGCGTCGACATCGTCATCGACGCCCTCGGTCCCGGCGCCCCTGCCGAATCGTTCCTCGACGCCATTACCACCCTCCGTCGCGGTGGCGTCGCGGTCGATATCGGCGGCATGATGGAACGCCCACCGCTGGATATGTTCTCGCTGATGTGCCGGCAGATCAGCGTGCTCGGCAGCTTGTGGTTCTCCACCGCCGAAGCCCAGGACATGGCCGACCTCGCTGGCGCCGGGGTCCTCGACCTCTCGGTCTTCGAACACCACAGTTTCCCGCTCGAGAAGATCAACGAAGCACTCGCAGACCTGCCTGCCCGACATGGCGGATTTTCGAACTTCATCAGCGTTCCCTGAGGTGACACGCGAAAGATAAGAGCGAGACTCGGTGCAGATGGCCTTTGCGATGAAGATGCGAAGGTCATCTGCATTCAGCGCCGGTAGCTACGCGCGCATTGCAGGTTCAGTGCCGATAGCCGAAATCATGTGAGTCTGGAGATAGCAAAGCTCATTTCCCACTGCGATCCACTTCCTGCCGAACTCCATGATCGTCCTCCTGTCGTCGGTGCGCCCTGTTGCGCACCACCAGCCGTGGTTCCCACGCGTGAAACCTCGGGGAGACCGACATCAGCGAGTTCTCATGATCGAAGAAGGGATCGATGCGGTGCCGCGAATGGACAAAAGGGATAATCGAGCGGCCGCGCGGATTCCCCCGATCCGTGCGCCGTCCCGAGAGAAAGAGACACACATGAAGATTCGTCGGCTCATCGCCACCGCGGCCGGGTGCGCTGCCCTCGTCGTCGCCGCTCCGGCCACCGCGAACGCATTCTCGCTCGCCGACCTGCTGCCCACCGGATCCGCGGATTTCCTGTTCCCGCAGCCCGCCCCGCCGGCTCCTGCCCCGGCACCCGCGCCCCAGGCGGCCCCGGCCCCCGCGCCCGCGCCCGCGCCCGCGCCCGCGCCGAGCGTCGGATACAAGAACTGCACCGAGGCGTGGAACGCCGGCGTGGCGCCGCTGTACCGGGACGAGCCCGGCTACGCGCCGAAGCTGGACCGCGACGACGACGGCATCGCCTGCGAGGTCGACCCCCGCTAGGATCCACCGACGCGACGGGGGCCTGCGACCGTGTCCGGTCGCAGGCCCCCGTCGTCGTGTGCGGTGATCAGAGCCAGCGCGGCGGCTGCACGTCGGCGCCGGCGGTGAGTCCGACGGCGCCACGTCCGGCGGCCCAGCGCACCACGGCGGCGAGCGGGCCGCTCACCTTGGTGACCGGGTCGGCGTCCTGTCGCACGGCGATCGGGTCGCGACCGTCGACCTCGAGCACGAGGCCGGCGCCGAGATCCTTCTTGCGCCACATCCCCACGATGTCGTCGAGCAGCGAGTCGAGGACGACGGGCGGGAAGTCGCCGAAGCGCGCGCCGTTGCCCAGATCCACCGCGTGGATCCACACCTCGCGGGTGCGCATCCAGGCGGTCTCCTCGGCCGGCACCAGCCGGCCCTGCGCCGTGCGGACCTGCGCCTGCCACGCCGACTCCGGCAGGTGCCGCCACTTCTCGTCGAGCCGGGCCACGGTGTGGGTGAACAGGTTCCGCAGCGCCGCCGCATTGAGGGTGGCGCCCTCGGCGATCTCCTGTCCGCGCTGCTCGGTGGAGGCATACATGGGCGTCTCGACGCCCGTGGCGGCCCAGTCCATGAGCCGGCACAGGGCCGCGGCGTTGTAGCCGACGTGCGCGACGAGGTGCTTACGCGTCCACCCCTCGAGCGCGGTCGGTGCGTCCAGCTCGTCGTCGGTGAGTTCGGCGAGACGCTGGGAGAAGTACGCGGTGCCACGCCGGGCGATCAGCAGCCGCTCGGACAGGTCGAGATCGTTGAACCCCACGGGTGAGCTCCTACTTGACGATGGTCTTGTTGCGCACCGAACCGAGGCCCTCGATGCTGACCTCGACCGTCTCCCCGTTGCCGATGTAGCGAGCAGGCTTACGGGCGTGCCCGACCCCACCGGTGGTGCCGGTGATGATGACGTCGCCGGGCTGCAGGGTGACGATGTGGGAAATGTAGTCCACCAGCTTGGCCGGGGTGAACACCAGGTCGTCCGTGGTGGCCGACTGCATGACCTCACCCTCGAGCCGGGTCTCGATGCGCGAGCCGAGGGCGTAGTCGGTGCTCAGGAACGGACCGAAGCCGCTGGTCTTCTCGAACGTCTTGCCCTGGTCCCACTGCAGCGTGCGGTACTGGTAGTCGCGCATCGTGTAGTCGTTGATCACCGAATAGCCGGCGATGTACTGCTCGGCGTCGGCCTCGGAGACCTGGTACGCCTGCTTGCCGATGACGACGGCCAGCTCGGCCTCCCAGTCGAGCTGCGCGGCGGCGTACTCGGGGACGATCACGTCGTCGTAGGGGCCGGTGAGGGCCTCCTTGAACTTCGAGAACAGGGTCGGGTACTCGGGCAGGTCGCGGCCCATCTCCTTGATGTGGGTCCCGTAGTTCAACCCGACGCAGACGATCTTGCCGGGGTTCGGCACGACCGGCGCGTAGTCGGCGTTCGTCAGGTCGACGGTGCGTCCGGAGGCCCGCTCGGCGACGGTCTTCCAGTCCGGGTCGGTCAGCAGAGCGGACAGGTCGGCGTAGCCGTCGATCACGGTGGCGGTGGTGTCGGAATCGACGCGCACGGCGGCGGTCGTGCCGTCGAGGCGGAGGGTGGCGAGTCGCATGTCGGGTCAGGCTCCTTCGGAGATGTAGGTGCGGTTGAAGTGAAGGCGTTCGACGATCGGGGCGTCGGAGAAGGCGAACAGGTCGACGCCGCCGTCGGTCTCGAGCGACCACTCCACCCAGGACGGCACGACGATCATGTCCCCCTTGGTGACCGTGTGGTCCCGGCCGCCGAGGTGGAAGCGACCTTCGCCCTCGAAGACCTGGAACACGGTCGAGCCCACGTCGCGCCGGGTGCGGGTGTGCGCACCGGCGCGCAGCCGATGGAACTCGGCGCGGATCGTGGGCATGACGTCGCCGCCGGTCGTCGGGTTGGTGTACCGGATGGCGGCGTGGCCGGGTTCCGGGGTGGCGGCGTAGCCCTCGTCCTCGAGGGCGAGCTGCTCGTTCAGCGCGGCGTCGGTGTACTTCCAGCGGTAGCACGCGATCGGCGAGCTGGACTTGGCGTCGAGGCCGACGAGCGGGCGCAGACCGGGGTGCACCCACAGCCGCTCGGAGCGGGAGACGTCCGGGGTGGACTCGTCGGTCACGCCGTCGGACCCGAACTCGAAGAACCCGGTGTCGGTGTAGTGGACGAACGGGATGTCGAGGCCGTCGATCCACGCCATCGGATGGTCGGTCTCGTTGTGGTGGCCGTGGAAGTTCCAGCCGGGGGTGAGCAGGAAGTCGCCGCGGCACATGGCCACCGGATCGCCGTTGACGACGGTCCACACGCCCTCGCCTTCGACGACGAACCGGAAGGCGTTCTGCGAGTGCCGGTGCTCGGGCGCGGTCTCCTTGGGGCCGAGGTACTGGATCGCCGCCCACAGCGTGGGGGTGACGTAGGGGACGCCGCCGAGGCCGGGGTTGGCCAGCGCGATGGCACGCCGCTCGCCGCCGCGGCCGACGGGCACGAGATCGCCCGCCCGCTGGGCCAGGGGGTACAGGGTCGACCACTTCCACACGAACGGCACGGCCTTGGACGTCGGGGCCATCGGCATCAGGTCGCCCAGCTGGGTCCACAGCGGATTGAGGTGCTCGGTCTCGAAGTCTGCGTAGAGCTGCTGCAGCTCCGGATCGGTGTTCTCGGTAGCGGTCATGACCTCTCCTCGTGAAGCGGGACACGTGCGGCGTTGCTCTCAACGTAGGTCTCCGGTCCTCCCGCAGCACAAGCAATTCTTCTATGCGGAATCTCTGCGCCGCCCTCCGCGGGGCCCGGGCGTCGTCATTCGATGTGCGCGACGTCGACCTCGATCCCCCGGACCGTCGCCCGCATCCGGGAGACGAGGGCCCCGTTCAGATGCTGGCGGTACCGCGTGATCGGCACCGCGGCCGTGATCGCCGCGATCGCCCGTCCCTGCCCGTTGCGGACGGCGACACCGAATGCGGCGACCCCCTCCTCGGTCTGCTCCACGTTGACGGCGAACCCCACCCTGCGGGCCGCCTCGAGCTCGGCGAGGAACACCTCGAATTCCCCGGGGGCGAGCCGGCGGTCCACCCCGTACCCCGCGATCGGGCGCGGATCGATGTGCGGCTCTTCCGGCGGCCTCAGGTAGAGCTGCTCGAGCGTCTGCCTGGGCAACTCCGCCAACAGGATTCGCCCTCCGGCCGTGAGCTCGGCGGCCAGCACCTGACCTTGGCGGTCGCCGACCCGCAGCATCGACTCGGACTCCGCGGAGTAGAGGAACCGGGCCTGCGACCCCACCCGGATGACGAGGTTGATCGTCTCGCCGGTCAGGATCGCCAGCGCCTCCATGTGCGGCCGGCAGAGTTCGGTGAGTTCCCGCGTCCAGCCCTGCTGCGCGGGTCCCACTCCCATCGCCGGGCCGGGGTGGTAGCGGCGCTTCTCGTCCTGCACGGCGAACCCCCGGTACACCAGCATCGACAGCAGGCGGTGGGCCGTCGACGGGGCCGTCCCGAGTTCCTCGGCGGCATCCTTGAGCCGCAGCGCACCGACGTCGCGGAGCATCTGCAGCAGGCGCAGGGCGTTGTCCACCGATTCCAGCGCATACGACGGCCGGGTGATGGTCTTCGATGCCTTCTTCGGGGCCGCGGACTTTTTCTGCACACCAGAACTTTATTGCACCGGAGCGTGGGGCGCATCACGGTAGAGCCATGCACAGTTCTTCCGGCGCCGACGCCGCCCCCGGCGAACGCACGATCGTCCTGAATCGCGGCACGGCGCTCGCCGTGATCGTCTGCTGGCTGTTCGTCGTCTTCGACGGCTACGACCTCATCGTCTACGGCAACGTCATCTCCAGCCTCCAGGACGAGTGGGGCATCAGCTCCGCGACCGCCGGAACCCTCGGCAGCCTCGCGTTCCTCGGCATGATGATCGGCGCGGTGCTCGCCGGGCGCCTGTCCGACGCGATCGGCCGCAAGCAGGCCGTCATCGGCTGCGTGGTGGTGCTGTCGGTGTTCACCACGCTCTGCGCCTTCGCCACCGGTCCGTTCATGTTCGGCGCCATGCGGCTGATCGCCGGACTCGGCCTCGGCGGCCTGGTACCGACGTCGAACGCCCTGGCCGCCGAACTCGTTCCGCGGCGGTGGCGCGCCGCCGTCGCGACGATGATGATGTCCGGCGTGCCGATCGGCGGATCCATCGCGGCCCTGCTCGGCATCCCGGTCATCCCGAACTGGGGCTGGCGCCCGATGTTCCTGTTCGCTCTCGTGCCCCTGTTCGTCCTCGTGCCGTTGGCGCTGAAGTACCTGCCCAACACCCATTCCAAGACGGACGCCCCGGCCGGCGGCGGCTTCCGCGAACTGCTCGGCTCGAGGTTCCGGACCATCAGCATCATGTTCGCCCTGGTCACCGTGGTGACGCTGCTCGCCTGGTACGGCCTGGGCACGTGGCTGCCGAAGCTCATGCAGAACACGGGCACCGACCTCGGCAGCGCCCTGACCTTCGCGCTGGCGCTGAACCTCGGCGCGGTGGCCGGCTCGTTCATCACCGCGTGGGGCGGCGTGCGGTTCGGCACCGTGCCCACCAGCATCGTCGCGGCGTTCGTCGCCGGCGTGGCTCTGCTCGCCCTGCTGCTCTCCCCACCCACCGCGGTGGTGTACGCGATCTTCGTGCTCGCCGGCGTGGGCACCCACGGAACGCAGTGCCTCATCATCGCGGCGGTGGCCTCCTACTACCCCGACCATCTGCGCGGCACCGCGCTCGGCTGGGCGCTCGGCGTCGGCCGGATCGGGGCCGTGGCCGCCCCGCAGATCGGCGGCTGGCTGCTCGCCGCCGGACTGGGCGCGAACTCGAACTTCATCCTCTTCGCCGTGAGCGCGCTGATCGCCTCGCTGTTGCTGACCGTCGTGTGGAAGCGCTTCCCCGTCAGCGACGACGCACCGCGCGGCCCGATCATGGCCCACTGATCCATTCGTCATATCGATCTACCGACCACAAGGAGTGTCATGTCCGATCTGAAGGACGCGCGGGTTCTCATCGCCGGCGGCGGCATCGGCGGAGTCGCCAACGCCCTCGCCCTCGCCCTCAGGGGAGCCGAGGTCACGCTGTTCGAGCGCGCTTCGGAGTTCGGCGAAGTGGGCGCCGGACTGCAGATCGGCCCGCACGGCTCCCGCATCCTCCAGGCGCTCGGCGTCTACGACGAGGTCATCTCCAAGGGTGTCCTGCCGAAGAACCTCGTCTTCCGCGACGCCGTCACCGCCGAGATCCTCACCAAGGTCGACCTCGGCCACGACTACCAGCAGCACTACGGCGGCGTGTACTTCGTCGTCCACCGCTCCGATCTGCACGCGGTGCTCGTCGACGCCGCCCGCCGGGCCGGCGCCGACCTGCGCACCGACGCCCCCGTGAACGACGTCGTCACCGAAGGCGACAAGGTCCGCGTCATCCTCGAGAACGGTGAGGAGCACGTCGGCGACATCGCTCTCGGCATGGACGGCCTGCACTCGCGGCTGCGCCCGAAGCTGTCCGACGACAAGCCGGTCGGCTCCGGATACGTCGCCTTCCGCGGCACGTTCCCGATGAACGAGGTCCCGCTCGAGGAAGAGATCGAGGACGTCGTCGGCTACATCGGCCCGCGCTGCCACTTCATCCAGTACCCGCTGCGCCAGGGCGAGATGCTCAACCAGGTTGCCGTCTTCCAGTCGCCCGCATTCCTGCGCGGTGAAGAGAAGTGGGGCAGCCCGGACGAACTCGCGCACGCCTACGACCACTGCCACGAGAGCGTCCAGACCGCGCTGAAGTACCTGTGGACCGACCGCTGGTGGCCGATGTTCGACCGCAACCCGATCGACAACTGGGTCGACGGCCGCATGATCCTGCTCGGCGACGCCGCGCACCCGCCGCTGCAGTACCTCGCCTCCGGCGCCGTCATGGCGCTCGAGGACGCCAAGTGCCTGGCCGACTACGCCGCCGAGGACTACCAGGGCGACAACGCCAACTGGCCGAAGATCCTGCGCGACGTCAACGCCGAGCGCGCACCGCGCTGCAACCGCATCCTCACCACCGGCCGCATGTGGGGCGACCTCTGGCACCTCGACGGTGCCGGCCGCGAGGCCCGCAACGAGCTGTTCCGCATCCGCGACACGTCGAGCTACAAGTACACCGACTGGCTGTGGGGCTACAGCTCCGACCGCAACCGCTGAGCCACCGGGCGTGTGGCCGAATGTCACACGCGTTCGATCCAAGCGAACCCGTGTGACATTCGGCCGCCGGCTCGTAGGCTGGCGCGCATGGGTTCGCTGCGGGCCGCCGTCGTGGGCGGGGGGATCATCGGCGCCGCCACCGCGCGGAAGCTGGCGATGCACGGGGCCGACGTCACCCTCTTCGAGAAGGAACCCCGGCTCGCCGCGCACCAGACCGGCCACAACAGCGGGGTGGTGCACGCCGGACTGTACTACCCGCCCGGCAGCCTCAAGGCGCGCCTGTGCCGGCGCGGGGTGCAGTTGCTCGCCGAGTTCACCGCCGCCCGCGGCCTGCCGTACGAGGAGTGCGGCAAGCTCGTCGTCGCGCTCGACGACAGCGAACTCGACCGTCTCGACGCCATCCACGACCGCGCCGTCGCCAACGGGGTGCCGGGAATCCGCCGGATCGGGCCCGACGAGATCACCGACATCGAGCCGCACGCGCGCGGCATCGCCGCCCTGCACTCCCCGCACACCGCCATCGTCGACTACGTCGCGGTGACCACCGCTCTCGCCGACGATGTCACCGCGGCGGGCGGCACCGTCCGGCTCGCCACGCCCGTCACGGCGATCCGCTCCCTCGGTGACGAGGTGCTCGTCGGCACCGACACCGGCACCGACGGCTTCGACCTGGTGATCACGTGCGCGGGCCTGCAGTCGGATCGGCTCGCCCACGGCGCCGGGGACCTCGCGACACCCGCGATCGTGCCGTTCCTCGGCGACTACCACCTGCTGCGGCCCGAGGCGGCCGGGCGGGTGCGCGGACTGATCTATCCGGTGCCCGATCCGCGGTACCCGTTCCTCGGCGTGCACCTGACCAAACGGATCGACGGCGCGATCATGGTCGGGCCCAACGCCTTCCTGGCGCCGGGCCGCGAGGCGTACCGCCGCCGGTCGGGGTCGCTGCGGGACCTGCGCGACGCCCTCGTCTTCCCCGGATTCCGCCGCTTCGCCGTCCACAACGTCCCGGCCGCGACGCGCGAGCTGCGCACGGCCGTGAGCATCCGGCGGTTCGTCGCCGAGGCCGCGAAGTACGTGCCCGGGTTGACCGTCGCCGACGTGCTCCCCGGACCCCGGGGGATCCGCGCGCAGGCCATGGAGGCCGACGGCTCGCTCGTCGACGACTTCGTCATCACCGGGCACGGGCGCGTGGTCCACC
>NZ_WVTE01000070.1:0-11411 GCF_009939605.1 Rhodococcus sp. YH1
GTCGTCGTGACGGCAACCGAAACGCTCGGACACGAGGGAATCCGCGACTTGGTCTGGGACCTCGAACCCTACGAGGCGGATCTCGTGGTTGCCACCGGCGTCGTCGACGTGGCCGGCCCACGCATGGAAATGCGTCCCGTTGCTGGCTTGCCCCTCATACACGTGGAGAAGCCGAGTTACCACGGCGCCAAGCGGAGCGGAAAGCGCGCATTTGATCTGATCTTCGCAACCATTGCGCTCCTCTTGCTAGCTCCCGTCTTCGCAGTTGTTGCCGTGGCAATCAAGTTGGACAGCAAGGGACCGGTGTTCTACCGTTCCGAACGTATTGGTCTGGACGGTCAGCCCTTCGGCATGATCAAGTTCCGCTCCATGGTCATGGACGCCGACCAGCAAGTAACGGCTCTTATAAAGCAGAACGAGGGTGCCGGACTTCTCTTCAAGATGCGGGAGGATCCGCGAATCACGCGCGTTGGCAGATTTATTCGCCGGTATAGCATTGACGAACTCCCCCAATTCATCAACGTTGTACGTCGGGAAATGAGTGTCGTAGGTCCTCGGCCTCCGCTGCGTAGAGAGGTTGAGAACTACGATGGCATGATACGCCGGCGCCTTTTGGTGAGGCCGGGCGTGACAGGGCTATGGCAGGTGAGTGGGCGTTCGGACCTTTCGTGGGACGAATCGGTTCGCCTGGACCTGTCATATGTCGAGAACTGGTCGATGGTTAGCGATATATTGATAATCGCGAAGACAGTGAAGGCAGTTATTGCCGGTGAGGGCGCCTACTGAGTCCTCATCGATCGATCAACTTGCCGATGCGGAATCAAGTGGAATACCACAACAAGCGCTGCCGCAACCTACATTAATCAGTTCGCGTTCCAATAACCTGGGCGCATGTCCACACCTGCCAGGAGGTAGTCGTGTCTCAAAATCCGATTGTGCCATTCGTCATTGCCGAAATCGGCTGCAATCATGCCGGTGACCTGGAGATCGCAAAGAAGATGATCTCCGTCGCGGCAAACTTCTGCGAGATTGATGCCGTCAAATTTCAAAAGCGAGACAACAAGGTTCTTTTCTCCGAGGAAGAGTACAACGCGCCGCATCCGAATCCGATGCACAGCTTCGGCGAGACATATGGTGCCCACCGAGAGTTTCTCGAATTCACGATAGAACAGCACGTTGAATTGGCTGAACACTGCAGGAAGGAAGGCGTCGTTTACTCGACTTCAGTGTGGGATGTCCCGTCGGCGAAGCAGGTTGCAAGTATCAACCCCGAATTCATAAAGGTTCCGTCCGCGACCAACCTCAACTTTGACGTCCTTTCTGTGCTGATTGATGAATACGGCGGAAAAATCCACATTTCTCTTGGTATGACCACGAGGGAGGAGGAAGAACGGATCGTTGACTTCTTGCGAGCGAAAGGCCGCATCGACGATGTCGTGTTGTATGCGTGTACTTCCGGATATCCGGTTCCCTTTGATCAGCTCGCGCTGATGGAGGTCAAGCGCCTAAAGGATACGTACGGATCCGAGCTGTCCGGTGTCGGCTTCTCTGGCCATCACCTTGGAATAGCCGCCGATGTTGCGGCCATGACCCTTGGGGCGACCACCGTTGAGCGCCATTTCACCCTAGACCGCACCGCCAAGGGAACAGACCACTCGGCTTCCCTTGAACCCGACGGGCTCCGGCGCCTAAAACGGGATCTGAAGCACGTCTCGGCCTCGCTTCGTTACAAGGAGGAGGAACTGCTGGACGTGGAGATCGCCACCCGAAAGAAACTCAAGTGGACCCCAGTTAACGAAAGCTCCTTCGCAGTCTGAAGGTGGCACGACCGGTCGGAGTGAAGATGACCCACCAGGCTAGCGCCATGAAGGTTCGCGTTTTCAATTGCCTACCGACGACGCTGGCGCACTACGCCTCCGAACTATCCGACACTCTGGCGAGGCTTCAGGTCGAGGTTACGCAGGTCGACAGTCGGGTTCCAATTGACTCTTCTCGGAGCATAGTCGTACGTGGATTGTCGCATATCCGACAGGCGCGGGAGATCTCACGTTCGGATCTACCCACTATCGTGATATGGCCAGCGTTCGGATGGCTCGATGGGTCGTTATGGTCACGGAGTCGATCTAGGATTCTTGAGATATCGCACGACCCGGTCCCGATACGCCGGCAATTCCTAACCGGACGATTCTGGAATGCTGTCGCTAAACGGTCAATGCGCGTCGAATGGCTCTGCCACACGGAAAGCGCCGCAAATGCGGCGGTGCAGGTTATAGGGACTAGACCTCGCATAGCACTGCACCCGGTCCTGAGTACATCACCGCCAGCGAGGGAAATATTGCCCGGTCGTCGGGGCGTGGTCTCCGTGCTGGGACAATTCAAACCCTCGCGGAATGTCGACGTTTTGCGCGAAATTGCCGAGACTCTTTCGCCCGAGGAATACGATCTCCAGATCATTGGACGTGGATGGCCTCATATTGACGGTTGGCGCGTTACCGATCGCTTTGTGAGTGAAGACGATCTCGACCGTGCCCTGGACGACAGTGACGTGGTTGTCATACCGTATCGGAAATACTGGCAGAGTGGCATCGCGGTACGGGCAGTAGAACGCGGAGTTTCTGTAGTCGGTGAAAGAACGGAGTTCTTGACAAGACTGCTAGGGGCAGACTATCCGGGTCTCGTCAATAATAGCGATTCCTGGCCGCATACGATAGCTGCTGTAGCTAACCACCACGATACGCAAACACATGCGGCGTACGTGAAGGCTGTCGATGATAGCTGGCGCCCGATTGTGGACCTTCTTCGCTCGCCCAGCCACGTCCGTTCCGATAATAACCGTATTTTCAATACTCGCTAGGAGAAAATGGTGACCCGTTCCGTCGCAATCATCGGGACAAGAGGATACCCAAGTTATTACGGTGGCTTCGAAACGTTGGTACGGCGATTGGCTCCCTACCTAGCCGGCAGTGGATGGTCGGTGACTGTGTACGGACGAGCGGCCGCGGCGGCCACCAAGGCCTCTGAGCGGGATCCACGAGTGAATGTACTTAATACCTGGGGCATCGAGACCAAGTCCCTCAGTACGCTGACATATGGCCTCTCGTCGACCGCATCAGCACTCGCTAGGAAACCCGATGTTGCGCTAATCATGAATGTAGCCAACGGTTATTGGCTTCCGATGCTGAAAGCCGCGAATATCCCATCTGTGCTCAATGTGGATGGAATCGAGTGGGAGCGAGCCAAGTGGGGGGCCGCGGCAAAGTCTATATTTCGGATTGGCGCGACGATGACCGCCAAGTTTGCCGATCACCTTGTCTACGACTCGCCTGAAATTCAGCGACGCTGGGAGCGCGACTTTGGCCGAAGTGGCACTTACATACCGTACGGAGGCGACGTAGTAGGTGATCTCGGTCCGGTCGACGGCCTTGAAAGAGGTGCGTATGCTCTGCTCGTCGCACGATTCGTTCCGGAGAATACGGTGCCTGAGTTCCTTGAGGCAGCGCGTGAGATCAGTCGCAATTATGACGTCGTGATCGTTGGGTCCTCAGGGTATGGCGGGGCGATCGAGGATGAGGTTCAAGCCCTTGTCGACACGAACCCGCGAGTTCGCTGGATGGGCCATGTCAGTGATGATCTGAGGCTCTTCTCGTTATGGAGAAACGCGGGGGCTTACTTCCATGGCCACAGCGTAGGTGGAACGAATCCAGCACTCGTTCAGGCTATGGCGTGTGGTGCGCCGATCGTCGCGCGGGACACCCCCTTCAATAGGCATGTGCTCGGCGCTGCAGGCGAATTTTGCTCCCCAAACCCGAGCGACATCGCCTCGGCGGTCCTCAACCTACTGAAGAACAACGTACGCCAAGAAGCGTACGGCGAGGCAGCTCAACGGCGAGCAGCGGAGTCCTTTGGCTGGGAGCAGGTATGTGCCTCGTACGAAGCCACACTGGCCTCGGCGATCGCAGCCTCCACTTCAGGCATCCACGCAGCGAGGCGTTGATATGGGCGGAATTTCGGATGGACACACCATCGCTACGGGATCGGCGGTGGCCATCATCCCCGCTCGCGGCGGGTCAAAAGGGATTCTAAGAAAGAACCTTCGTCGAATCGGCGGGCGTGAACTTGTAGCCCGTGCAGTCGACGTCTGTAATGCAACAGCAAGCATCGAGCTTGTAGTTGTCTCAACTGATGACGAAGAGATCGCCTCGGTGTCGCGTCAATCAGGTGCAACCGTCATCATGCGTCCTCAAGAACTGGCATCGGACATTGCAAGTTCAGAGGCAGCGCTCCTCCATGCGTTGGACGAGTTAGAACAGCGCAATTGCCTGTTGCCCTCTACGACCGTGTTTGTACAGTGCACTAGTCCGTTCATTCGAGCGAATGACCTTGACGACGCGATCGGTAGGCTGCATGAGCACGGTGCAGATACGGTGCTATCAGTCGCGGAATCTCACCGCTTTATTTGGAGGGAACACGATGGCGCACTTGTCGGCGTAAACCATATCGGAGGTCCAAGGAAGCGTCGACAGGATCTCGGAATTGAATACGCCGAGACCGGAGCGTTCTACGTAATGAGGACGGAGAAATTTCGAAGGCGTCGGCAGCGATTCATGGATAGAACGGTCGGCTTTGAGGTTCCGGAGTGGACGGCAATTGAGATTGATACGGAAGTGGACCTTAGGATTGCCGAATCCCTTGCTCACCTGGACGCCAGCAGTATCGGCGATCTGTCCGGGATAGCGGCGCTGGTTACCGACTTCGATGGGGTCCATACTGACGACACCGCGTACGTCTGCGAGGACGGCCGCGAACATGTGAAGGTCAGTCGGTCCGATGGAATGGGTATCAGTATGTTGCGCGACGCCGGCCTACCGATTCTCATCCTGTCCAAGGAAAGAAATCCCGTGGTCTCCCGACGAGCGGAAAAGTTGAGAGTAGACGTACGCCAGGGCGTCGACAACAAACTACCGGCCGTTATCGAGTGGATTAGTGCGCTGGGGATTCCTCCACAGAAGGTCGCATATGTCGGAAATGATGTGAACGATCTGGCGTGTATGAACTACGTAGGGTGGCCGATTGCCGTGGCGGACGCCGCGCCGGACGTCGTGCGGGTTGCACGCCACGTCCTCAAGAAGCGAGGTGGCCACGGGGCTCTCCGGGAGCTCGGTGATCTACTCATGGCAGCCGGGATCCACTCTGAGTCATCTTCCATGGGGCAACTCTTCAGTCAGCCTTCGTAACCCCGTCGTTGCAGATTGGAGGGACTCGACGTGAAGACTGAGGGAGCGCGACCACCTCGCGAAAATCCTGGTATTCGGGTGATGGCGACATCTCGCCTAGTCGCGCCCCCCTGGGTTCTCAGTATGGAGACAGGGAAGCGGCCGCTGCTTGTGTCCGTGGGAAGTGCGTCGATCCTAGCGGTGCTCACTGCCGTGCGGTTTGTCATGATGGTCAGGCTGCTGGAACCCGAACAGTACGGGCTGCTTAACCTGCTGACGACCGTCTCAAGCCTGCTTCCAATGGTGGTCATCCTTGGCATTCCGCTTCATCTACAGAAGATCGTTAGAAACAGCGGCACACAGTATATCCACTTTGGAATAATCCGAGGATTGACGGCGTGCGGTCTCACCTTCTTGCCGACCGTTGTGGGATTGTACGCAGTCCTCCGCCCGTTCGTGAAATCAAGTACGGAACTGGCAATCTCGGCATTTGCGGTAGCAATTGTCTGCCACGGAATCGGGTGCGCGATATTTTCCTCCCAGCTCCTACTCGGGGCTGGGTACCGTGCGACCGCAGCTGCATCCTTGCTTTGGGTGAACTCGGCCCTGACATGGACGATGTGCATTCCTTATCTTATGAACTGGTCCAGCGTGCCGGCAATATTGATTTCTTGGGCTGCGGGATGTTTCCTATCGGCAGGTCTCGTCATGGCCGGAGCTTGGCGGCTTTCGGACCGAACCGGACCAGACGCTCGTGTGAATTCACTGCCTCCAGTGTATGGGCGCCCTCGGCGGTTGTTTTTAGACGGGATTAGAACGATTCCAACATTGGTAGGGCCGTGGCTCCTAGTTTTTGTGGTGCGATATTTGCTGGGCCTCAATCTCGGCGAAACTGCCATGGCGGAGTTCTCAATATCATCGACGGTTATCGAGTCTGCTTTTACAGTTGCGGTCACTGTTATTACTTTCTCTGCAAACCGTCTATTGGATGGCGCCACCCGCCCGCTCGGTCCATTCCTATGGTCAACCGCAAGTCTACTCGCAGTGTCTATTCCGGCGCTGATTCTATTGCCGACGGTATTGGGTGAGTTCGCTAATGACGGATATTCGTTCTCCATCGAAATATCGCTGGTGCTCTTACTCGGGGCAATCGCGCGGCTATATCTTTCCTCTTGGCGTCAACGATCATTGGCGGTCGGCACGTTAGGAGCGCTCTCGACGCAGTTTATTGCAGTAACTGCAATAGCAGCTATGTTCATTGCGATATCACGGCCGAGCGAAACGATCGTCTATGCATTGGTTCAAACGACATCCTATCTCGTGATAGCGGCTTCGCAACAGTGGTTCACGTCCCGGCGGGAAGGTCGTTCGGTGCCAGTACATAATGGCGCCCCTCGCGCATTGCGCATGGGGGCGTCGTCCCGAGCCTCATGGGGAGGAAAGTGAAATGGTCCAACAGCGTAAGGTGTTGTTTGTCGCCGTTGGTGAAACGGAAGTTCAGGGCTATCGATTTTTGGCTGAACGTATGCGGGAAGAGGGGTATGAATGTCGCGTTGTGACGTGGCTTCCCAGGCTATCTGGATGTGGCGTTGATTCGATTCACGCGATGTCAAAGGATATTTCGACCTCGCAATTCGATACTTCGCTCGCGGTTCAACTCGGATTTCCGGACCCTGGCATGGCGGCGGATTTTGACCGGGACTGGCACTTCGCGACGGCCGCTGCGAAGCGACGTCACGTACTTCGAATAATTTCAACGGGCGAATTCATCTTCCGGAGTTGGGGTCCGAACGTGATTGTCTCTGCCGTTGGAGGTGAGACGACTCGAGTTGTGTTCGAAGCCCTAGGTAGGCACTTCAATTGCGTTTCACTGTACTTTAACGCTATTCCGCTTGACGAGCGCTTCGTGCTACTCCCTTCGATGTCGGCGCCCTTTGTTCCACATCCGGGGGAGGTCGGCTACAAGCCGTCGGGCAGCGCTTCGAGGGTGAGTCGAGCAGCGGCGGTCTCGCGGGCTACGTTCAGAAGCCATCTACAGGACTCGAAATGGGACGCCCTTGTTCGTCTTTACGAAACTAAGATTCGCGATGCAGGAATTTACCCGCGAACTTGGTATGAGCGCAAGTCGATAAGCGGTGTAAAGTCCGCCATTCTGTCGCGTATTCCTTCGCCGGCGACTTTTGGAGAGGCGGATGGCGTGAATGTGCTATATCCGATGCACGACGAGCGAGACTTTCAGGTTGCCGTTCGCGAACGACATGCCGTGCCTCAGGTGCACCTCTTGAAGTACGTCGCTTCGACACTGCCGCCGGGCTATCGGCTCTGGATAAAGCCCCATCCTCATCACCTTGAGGCGCACCATCAACTGTTATTGCGAGAGATCAGAGATATTCCGAACATCGGATTCCTGAATCCGCAAACAAGCTATGTGGATGCGATCAATGGCTGTGATGTGGTATTCACGCTTGCCTCGACGCTTGGATTCGAAGCTCTCAAGTTAGGAAAGCCTGTTGTGTGCTACGGAAGCCCCTTCTACGGCGGCTATGGCATTACAATGGATGTTCGTGATCCTAGACTTATTTCGGAATCTATCACGAAGGCCGTTGGGAGCGTCCCAGACCAGAATGCAGTTCATGGTTTGATTGCGCGGATGGAGGAGTATTCATGGAGTGGTCAATTTACCCCACTTCGGCTTGAGGAGAACAATCTTCTTTCACTGCTGGACGGAGTATTCGATGTCCTCACTCGTCACTGACATCGTGCGTAAAATCCGTGTTTTTTCATTGGCGCTGTTTTGCATCGCCCTTTCCCGGACCAGGCCTGGCGCCTTCATGATTAGTAAACGCCGAACGGGCTCGGGCAAATCTAGTGCAGATACCCCTGCACCGCGGCGATCGCTGGTGCTGATTGGTGCATATGGAAATTCGAACTTTGGCGACGATATTGTTGCTGTGAGTATTGTCGAGTCTGCTCGTGCGCTGAATTTTGACTCCGTGAGAGTGATCGGTAGGAGGCCTGATTTTGACCTCCTTGAGGCGGACGTTCCTGGAGCTCAAATGCACTTCTGCGGTGACGGGTTCGCGGGGTTGATCGAGACCTGGAGATCGATTCCGCGTGCTGGATCGAGTCTCGATGTGGCGATCCTGGGGGGCGGAGGGTTGCTTGAGGGAAAGATGGACGATGTCAATGTTCATCGGTTGGTGTTGGAATATTGCGGCAAGCTTCTCATAGCAAGGATCCTGGGCTACACCGTTCTGGTGCACGGTATCGGCGTGTCGCCTGTACTTTATTCGGATAGGTGGGTTTCCCGAGGAGTTTGTAAGGCGCTTTCGATGGCAAGAGGGATTTCTGTGCGCGATCAGAAGAGTGTGGATGTGCTGGCGGCTAATGGCATAGATGCCGTCCTTGTACGTGACCCCGCCAGTAGTCTCTTTTATCATATGGCACCGGCTTGTAAGCGCCGTCCAAGAACCGTTGGCATCGTGCTACTGGATAGGTATCGGTGGCCGAGTTTTGAGCGTGCTAGAGACTCGCAGGAGACGCTTCGGCAGGAGGACCTTCGTGCTATTGCGGTTCGGATGGTGGATTGGAGCCGCAATGGCCTGAGGTTAGAACTGTTCGAGTTTCATTGGAGTGACGGTGCGGTCCTGAAGGACTTGGCTTCTGTTTACGCGGACATGGGCGGTGACACTGAAGCCTTGAGGTTTAATGGCGGATGGAGAAGCTGCACAGAGCCGTTTCGGCGATTGATGGAGTGCGGAACCGTCTTCACAATGAGATTTCACCCTGGCTTAGCTGGGCTGATTGCGGGAAATTCGGTTGAAGTGGTCGGTGACCTGCAGAAGCTTGAATCCTTACGCGTGGGAATGAATGGCGATTCAGTGTGGAAATATCCGAGCTCTTTCGGAGACCCGGAAGATTTCCTCGTTCAAAACCTTGATTCGAGTGTGTACCCGACTCGCAGTTTAGGACGTAGATCTGAGTCGGCGGGCAGGTGAACTCATGACGATGACTACCAGAACGTTAGATTGGGCCAGGTCGTCTAATGGAGATTTCTCTCGTGCCAGTCCTGTAAGTGGCCTGAATGTGACATTATGCGTTCTTCTCGTTGTGGGAAGTACGACTGAACGAGTGGTCATTGGATATGGCGGGTATTCGTTCTATTTTGCTCACATCTTGTGCTTCATAATGTTCCCGATGATTGTTATGGGGACTCGCGGTGCTCGGCCGCTGTTTGGTTCCGTCTTCTTGTTGCTGGTAGTCGGCGTGGCAGTTGGTATGCCGGCGGTTATGTTGTTCGGTTCGGGTAGCCGTACGGGGTATTTCCTTCAGCTCTTTGCGAATGGCGCGCTGTTCCTGCTGGCGTATGGGTTGTTTTGCTCGCTTTCGTCTTCTCAGCTCAGGACGGTCGTTCGTGTGGTGACAGTTGCGCTAGCCCTGGGGTGTCTGATCCAGGTGGCCCTTTTTCCGGCGCGTAGCGCCAGCATGGGGGTCCGACTTTTTGGTCTGCCGCGTCCGGTACTGCTATTCAATGAGCCGACCTGGGTGGCACTTTTTTCGGTGCTGATTCTCGCTGGCGCGGTGGCGATGGGACTGCGATGGTGCTCTGTCTTGCTCGCTGCGTTGGTTCTGGCAATCTTCACTCGGTCGGCGTTGGTGATTGCTGTGAGCTTGGCACTAGTATCAATTCCGGCCCTCAGGCGTTGGGCAAAACCTGCTGCGCTCGCACTCGTTGCTGGCTTCAGCGTGTTCTCCGGACTTTTCGTTTACAGATCGGTGAGTGCGGGGCAGAGGGTTCGTCAGATAACGTCCCTTGATACGCGCCAGTTGGATATCTTTGCAATCAGGCTTGCGAACGGTGGTGATTTCTCTCCGTTTGGCTCTGAGTTTGTGAAAGTGTTCGACGTGGTGCGTAATCGAGTGGTTCCGACGACGAGTAATGTCCTGTCGTTTGATTTCTACTGGAAGTTCGGCGTCGGAGGCTTGGTATTTTTCTTGGTATGGGCGTGGATGGTCTCGTGGTATTTGCCACGGCGAGTGGGGGCAGGTTTCGGCGTCCCTACTGTATGGGGGCCGTGGGTTGCACTAGCGCTCCTACCTGGAGTGATGCAGTTCAATAATGCGTTTGGGCGACCGTGGCTGTGGGTGCTGATTGCGTTCTTGCTGGCTACGATCAGGCTGTGCAGACTTGAGGTAAGCGGTTGTGCGAATGGGTTCCACTCTGGCGGTTTGGAAGGTCAGCGTCTCAACCCGCAGGCTCGTATCGGATCTCGGGATTTTAAGACCGCCTTGGGTTCGTGATGTGTTGTTATTTGAACCAGGTTCACCAGGGCAGAGGGTTGAATCGGCGCTAGCAAAGTAGAATCGGATCTAGAAGGAAGATCGCGCGGCGGTCGACGTCGTCGAGCAGCACCGCGTCCCACTGCCCGAAGGTGGGGGAGCCGACGCGCAGGTCGACGACGACGTCGAGCACCGCGCCGGCCGGGCAGGTGACGTACTTGGCCTGCCCGGGGGGGACGTCGGCGTAGTGGATGCCGCGCAGCACCCCGGCGGCGGAGACCGAGCAGTTGGCCTGGGCGAGGTCGAGGGCGCGTCCGGCGGCGTCGGTGAAGGTGGGCTGTTTGAACCACTCGTAGAAGACGCCGCGGTCGTCGCCGAACTGTCGGGGGGTGATCTCGTAGGCGCCGGGGATCTTCAGTTCGCGGTAGTGCACCGTCAGTGTCCTTCCCGGTCGAGCAGGTCGAGCAGGTAGCTGCCGTAGCCGGATTTGACCAGCGGCGCGGCCAGGGCGCGCAGGTCGTCGTCGGTGATGAAGCCGCGCCGCCACGCGACCTCCTCGGGGGCGCCGATCTTCAGGCCCTGGCGTTGTTCGATGGTACGGACGTAGTTGCCGGCGTCGAGCAGCGAGTCGAAGGTGCCGGTGTCGAGCCAGGCGGTGCCGCGCGGCAGGACCTCGACCTGGAGCCGGCCGGCCTCGAGGTAGGTGCGGTTGATGTCGGTGATCTCGTATTCGCCGCGGTCCGACGGGCGCAGGCCGCGGGCGATGGCGACGACGTCGTTGTCGTAGAAGTACAACCCGGGCACCGCGAAGTTCGACTTCGGGGTGGCCGGCTTCTCCTCGAGCGAGAGCGCCCGGCCCTCGGAGTCGAACTCGATCACCCCGTAGGCCCTGGGATCGGAGACGCGGTAGGCGAACAC
>NZ_WVTE01000071.1:0-11406 GCF_009939605.1 Rhodococcus sp. YH1
CGCCGACGCCGTCCCCGCCGGGGTCGAGCCCGGCGACGAACACACCCGCACCGCGCACCCCACCGTGTGCGTGCTGTCGCGGCTCGTGCCGCACAAGCAGATCGAGGACGCCCTCGCCGCCGTCGCCGCGCTGCGCGACCGCGTCCCCGGCCTGCACCTCGACGTCATCGGCGGCGGCTGGTGGGAGAGGAACCTGCGCGCGGCCGCCGCGGACCTCGGCATCACCGATGCCGTCACCTTCCACGGCCACGTCGCCGAGGACCGCAAGCACGAACTGCTCTCCCGGTCCTGGGTGCACGTGATGCCGTCGCGCAAGGAGGGCTGGGGGCTGGCCGTCGTCGAGGCCGCGCAGCACGGCGTGCCCACCGTCGGCTACCGCAGCTCGCGGGGACTGACCGACTCGATCATCGACGGCGTCACCGGCGTGCTCGTCGACTCCGCGGACGAGCTCACCGACGCCGTCGCCGACCTGCTCGCCGACGCGGATCGTCGCCGCACCCTCGGCGGCAAGGCCCGGGTGCGGGCCGCCGAGTTCTCCTGGTCCGCGACCGGCGACGGGGTGCACGAGGTGCTCGCCGCGACGGCCGCGGGCCGCCGCGTCTCAGGACTGTTCCCGCGCCCGGCGGAGGCCGCCGTGGTGCTCGCGGCGCCGGGCGGGCCGTCGCAGGACCAGCAGGCCCACGAGCCCGCCTGCTGACACCGCCACCCACAGTGCGTGCGCGGCGATCGCCGCCGTCCGGTCGTCCGACCGCGTCCCGTCGACCCCCGGCACCCGGTACAGCGACAGCGCGGCATCGGAGAACACCGGCTCGAGCTGCTCGAGCGCGCGGGCCGAGTCGCCGAGGTCCCCGGGCGTGCCGTGCTCGACGAGCACCCAGCCCACGCCGTGGGCAGCGAGGTCGGCCGGCGCCGCCCCGGCCAGCAGCAGGCGCTCCACCTCCGCGGCGCCCCGACCCTCGCCGGCGACGGTGCCGCCGGCGACGATCAGCTCCCCGGACTGCAGCACGTCCGCGCGCAGCATCCGAGGTGCCGGATCGAGAACCGGTGCGGCGCCGCTGAACTCGAATCGCCGGAACATTCCGGCCGGCAGCACCGCCACGTCGCCGGCGCCCGCCGGCACCGCCGCCGCGACCCGCTGCCACGCGTCCGGATACTGCACCGGCCGCATCCGCCCGCCCACGCCCCACGCCAGATCCGGAAGGGCCAGCAGCACGGTCAGCGCGGCCGCCGTGGCCCAGGCGCCGGCCCGGCCGCCGAACCGCCCGCGCACCGTGCCGACACCTGCCGCGGCAGCCAGCGCGTACAGCGGCACCGCCCACGCCACCCACTTCTGGGTGTCGCGCAGCAGACCCGCGCCCGGCACGTGCACCATCGCCCACGCTCCGGCCCGCAACCCCGTCCCCGTCGCCGCGAGGGCCGGACCGAGCACCGCGACCGCCGCCAGCGCCGTCAGCACCCCCAGCACCGGGTTGCGCCGGCGCCGCCACAGCGCCGGCACCCCGCACGCCACCACCAGCAGCAGCGCCGCCGTGCCGACCAGCGCCCACACCGTCGCCCGCGAACCGGGCACCGCGTCGGCGTTCCAGATGCCCCCGAGCCCCGCCACGCTGCCGAGCGTGCCCAGCGCGGGCTCGGCCCGCGCCGCGAACGCCCGCACCCCCGCCGGATCCGACCCGTCGCCCGCACCGCCGGAGAGGGCCGTCGCCACCAGCCACGGCGCCGCCACCGCAGTCGCCAGCGCCACCGCGCCCGCGAGACGGGGAAGCAGTGGGGACCGCCCGCCCGGGGCGGCCAGCACGGCCAGCGCTGTCACCGACGCCAGCAGCGCGCCCGTCGGCGTCAGCCCCGCCGCGCCCAGGCACACCGCCAGCGACGCCCACCCGGAGCGGGCGCCCCGTCGCACCGCCACCGACGCCACCACCGTCCACGGCAGCGCCGCGTAGCCCACCAGCAGGCTCCAGTGCCCCTGCAGCAGCCGCTCCGCCACGTACGGGTTCCACACGAACACCGTCGCCGCCACCAGCCGCGCCGGCAGGCCGGCCGCCGGCAACAGCACCGCCACCAGGCGGGCGCCGCCCCAACCGGCCGCCCACAGGGCGCCGGTGAGCAGCGCCGTCACCACCACACCGCCGTCCACCACCGCACTCGCCGTCGCCAGCAATGCGTCCTGCGGCACCGCCCGCGCCGCGGCGTCGGTCAGACCCAGCGCCGAATCCGTCAGGAAGGACCGCGGGGTGCTCACCGCGTCGCGCAACAGCAGGTAACCGGGGGAGACGAGCAGCGGCCCGAGCACCACGACCGCCAGGGCCAGGCTGTAGAGGGCCGGGACAGCGGGACGCAGCGACACCGGCCTGGGCATGGCCGCACAATACCCAGCCCGCCCCGGCACCCCGGTCCGGATCCGGTGCCTCGCCGCCCGCACCCGGCGGCGTGCAACCATGGTCCGATGCCGCGACCTGAGACGCCGCGCTCGGCCACCGGAACCACCGTCGCCGGGATGACGATGGTGACCGCCGGGGCCATGACTGCCAACCTGGCCTCCTACCTGCTGCACCTGCCGGCCGCCCAGTGGCTCGGCCCCGCGGGGTACGGCGAGTTCGCCGGCCTGCTGGCCGCCCAGTTGGTGCTGGCCGTGCCGGCGCTCGCGCTGCAGACGGTCGTCGCCCGGGAGACCGTGCTCGGTGCCGGCACCGCGTCCCTGCGCCGTCTCGGGTACCGCTGCGCCGGCCTCGCCGGGTTCGTCGCGCTGGCCGTCGTGCCGCTCGTCGCGTGGGCCCTCGACACCAGCGTCGCCGGTGCCCTCGGCTCGCTCGTCACCGCGCCGCTGCTGGTGCTGCTCGCCGCCGAGCAGGGCCTGCTGCAGGGGCGGGGACGGTTCGGCGCGCTCAGTGTCGTCCTCGCCGCGGCCGGCGTGGCGAAGGTCGTGCCCGCCGTCGCGGTGCTCGCCGCCGGCGGCGGGCCCGGGGCGGCGCTGTTCGCCGGGGCGGTCGGCACCGGGTTCGTCGCGGCCGGGGCCGCCGCGCTCGTGTCGAGCTCCCCGGCGGGACCGGAGTCGGGTGCCGCCCCGGCGGTCGGCGTGCCCGCGGTGCTGCGCGCCTCCCAGGTGCAGCTGGCGCTGATCGCCCTGACCTCGCTGGACCTGCTGCTCGCCCGCGCCGTGCTCGACCCGGAGGATGCCGGGCTGTACGCGCTCGGCGCCGTCGCGACGAAGGTCGCGTTCTGGCTGCCGCAGGCCGTCGGGGTGGTGCTGTACCCGCGGATGGCCAACCCCGCCCAGTCCGCGGCCGCCGTCCGGTCCGCCCTGGCCGTCCTCGTCGGGATCGGCGCGGTCCTCGTCGCCGGGGCGGCCGTGTGTGCGCCGCTGGTGCCGCTGCTCGTCGGCGACGCGTACGCCCCGGTGCAGTCGCTGCTGTGGCTGTTCGCGCTGCAGGGCGCGTGCCTGGCGGTGCTGCAGGGGGCACTGCTGTCCGCGATCGCGGGCGAGCGCACCCATCTCGCCGCCGTCGCGTGGGCCGGCCTCGCGGTGGAGGCCACCCTCATGCTCACCGTCGCGTCCACCACCCGGCAGTTCGTGCTCGTCGCCGTGGCCGTCGCGGCCGTCACCGCCACGGTGGTCTCCGTGCTGGCGGTCCGCGCGGCCCACCCCGCGGGGCCGAATGTGACAGCTGTTCGATCCGACTGACCCCGTGTGACATTCGGTTGCCGCGGGCCGAACGAGCGCGCCCACGAAAACGCCGATGCCCCTCCCCGAGCGGATCGGGGAGGGGCATCGGCGCTCGTGACTACTGCTGCGGCGGTTCCTTGCGCAGGTCGGTGCGCGGGATCTCCTGCGTCTGGTCGGTGGTCCAGTCCCGCTGCTGCGGGGGAGCGTCCGTGCGGGGGATCTCCTCGGTGCGGTCGCTGGTCCAGTCGCGCTGTCCCGGCGCGGCATGGGCCGGGCCGGCCGGGGCGGTCGGGCCGCCCGTCGCGGCGACGGGACGGCCGGTGCGGCCGCTGCCGCCGCGCAGGCCGAGCACGATGCCGGCGATCAGGGAGATCAGACCGAGGATGCCGAGGATGATCGGCACGGTGCGACCGAAGAGGCTGAGGGTGTCGATGCCGTTCTTGGCCTGGTCCACCTGGAACTCGATGGTGTCCTCGTTGAACGGCAGGCTCACCTGCAGCACCGTCACCTCGGGACGGTTCGCCTCGCGGGCGTAGTACTGGTACTGCTGCTCCTGGCCCTTGATGACGACGCCGGTCTCCGGCTCGACCCACAGGTCACGAACGTTGGTGTACCACCGGGTCATGGTCACCGGCGTCTCGCCGCCCTCGACGCCCCACGTGGAGGCGGGCAGGCTCAGCTTGTAGGTCGGCACCGACGGATCGACCGTGGACAGGTCGATCGGCCCGACCTCGTGCCGGAAGTGGTAGACCTTGACGCCGTTGATCTCGGTCTCGTCGATGTAGTCGATCGGGAACGTCTCGCGCGCGTTCAGATCGAAGTACGGGTACGACTTCTGCTCGGTGCCGAACGGGAAGCGGTACTGCAGGCCGTCGCGGTTCGGGATCTCCGCCGGCGGCGCCGTCGCCGAGGTCTGGATGGTGCTGACGGCGTCCGGGTTCTCCTCCTGGGTGACGGGCATGCCGCTGACGCGGTCCACGGTGACCCGGTCGACGGTGGCGGAGACCAGGCCCGTGTCACCCTGCATGTCCAGGCGACGGACCGTCTGGCCGGCCTGCAGGGTCATGATGTCGGCGTCCGACGGCTCCTCCACGGTGACGAACCGCTGCGCCACGATCGGCACGTCGGTGTCGACCTGCGCCCGCCCCGACAGCAGTGCCCGCGCGTTGAGGATGTCGCCGGTGCCCTCGGCGACCGTGGTCACCTCGAGATCCAGCGGCGTCTTGGCGAGCTTGCCGACGGTATAGGTCGGGATCAGTATCGCCGCGACAATAAGGAAGGCGCCCAGGCCCACCAACGCCAATGCCAGTTTCCGGCCCGAGCCCGAACGCTCAGCCATGCTGTGTCTCCTCACTCAACGGTTCCATCGAGTACCCCCACCGGCAGCCGGTCTGCACGGATCGCCTGGCATCCGGCTCGCGAATACCACGTGAGCCCAGACACTAACAGGGCAGCCGCCCGGCGCGCGCCACCGCGCGGACTCGAGATCCCGGCTTCCCCGCCACGACCCCACCGGGCAGACTGTCCTCGATGACCAGCACCACCCCGCCCGTCGCCCCGGCTTCCGCGATCTCCGGATTCCTGCCGGCGCTCGAGGGCATGCGCGGATTCGCCGCCGTCGGTGTCCTGATCACGCACGTGGCGTTCCAGACCGGGGCGGTGGACGATCCGGTGCTCGGCCGCATCTGGGGCCGGTTCGACCTGGCCGTCGCCCTGTTCTTCGCGCTGTCGGGCTTCCTGTTGTGGCGGCCGCACGCGGCGGCCGCGCGTGGTCTCGGGGCCGCGCCGCCCGCCGGGCGTTACCTGCTGTCGCGGGCCACCCGCATCCTGCCCGCGTACTGGGTGGTGGTGTGCGTCGTGCTGCTCCTGCTGCCCGGGGCGGGCAGCGGCTGGCGGCTGTGGCTGGCGAACCTGACCCTGGTGCAGGTGTTCGTGCCGCTGAGCCTCACCGAGGGACTGACCCAGATGTGGAGCCTGTCCGTGGAGGTGGCCTTCTATCTGTTGCTGCCGCTGTTCGCCGCGGCGCTCGCCGGGCTGCGCGGCGACCGGGCCCGGTTCCGCGTCCCGCTGCTGCTCGCCGTGAGCGCGCTGTCGCTGGTGTGGGCGTGGCTGCCGGTCCCCACCCCGGGCCACATCAACCACGACAACTGGCTGCCGGGTTATCTGCCGTGGTTCGGCGCCGGCATGCTGCTCGCCGAACTCGTGTCGGGCGAACGGACCTGGGTGCACCGGCTCGCCTCCCACCGGGTGCTCATGGCGGGGATCGCCGTGGCCGCATTCGCGTTGTCCACCACGTCCCTCGGTGGGCCGGAGGGGCTCGTGACGCTCGAGCCGTGGCAGTACAACGGCAAGATCCTCCTCGGTGCGCTCATGAGTTTCGCGTTGCTGGCGCCGCTCGTCCTCGCGCCGCGCGCCGAGCACCGCATCCTGGCGAGCGGGCCGGCGCTGACCGTGGGCCGATGGTCGTACGGCATCTTCATCTGGCACCTGGCGGTGCTGTCCATCGTCTTCCCGGTCTTCGGGCTCATCCCGTTCCAGGGCGACTTCTGGTTCGTGCTCGCGGTCACGCTGGTGCTGAGCATCGCCGTCGCGTCGGTCAGCTACGCGCTCGTCGAGGAGCCGGTGCGCCGGGAGGTCAGGCGCCGCCAGCGCCGCGTCGCGACCACCGCAGAACGCGTCGCAGACTCCGCCGCGCCCTGAGCGAGACCGGCAGCGCCGCGAGCCCCAGCGCGACGAGCCCGCACAGCGCGGCGAACTGGATCGCGAACGAGTGCCCGACGTAGCCGCCCGGCGCTCGCCACGGCCCGGTGGACAGCAACGCCATCGCCGTCATGGTGGCGGCCCCGGTCACGACGACGAGCGTGCGGGCGGCCACGTCGCGGCCCCAGCGCGCGCCCACCGCCACGATCGCCACCGCCGCGACGATCGTCGTCGCCGCGCCCACCGCCCCGGCCGCGAGGGTCGCGACGGCCAGCACGCCGGCGAAGCCGACGGTGGTGCTGCCCCACACCCGTGGCGGCGGCCCCGGGTCGGCGACGGGGCGCCGGCGCGGCCAGGCCGCGAGCGCGAACAGCGGCAGCAGCAGGAGCAGACCGCCGAAGATGCCGAGGCGGTACCAGCGGTCGGTGGCGAACTCGAGCGTCACGGTGCCACCGGCCCCGGCGGGCACGACCCAGCCCTGCTGCCAGCCGTCGACCACCACGGGCGTCAGTTCGGTGCCGTCCGCGGCCGTGGCGACCCAGCCGACGTTGGTGCTCTCCGGCACGACGACGATCCGCTCCCGCTCGGCCGCAGGCACCTCGAGCTCGCGCAGGTTCTCCGTCCAGGTGCCGACGGCGAGCTCGGTGGGTTCGGGCGACGGCGGGCTCACGGCGCCGGGCACCGGCAGCCGCAGCGTCCCGACGGTGAACGCCTGGCCGGGGTCCAGCTCGACGTCGACGTGCCCGGCGGGCAGCGGCGCGACGGTCTCGTCGCACAGGGTGGCGGGCACCTCGACCCCCGCGGCGAGGTCCGCGACGGTCGCGGTGACCGACGTCCGGTAGGTGCGGCCGTCGACGGTCAGCACGGGCCCGGCGTCGCACCCGACGGTGACCTGCCGCTCGTACACCGGGTCCTGCGGGCCGATCGGCCCGTCCGGGCCGAGCACGGTCACCTCCGCCAGTCCCGGCGGGCCGACCTTGGCGAAGCCGAGCACGGTCTGGTCCAGCACGTCGTCCCAGCCGACCAGGCTGAGCACCACCCGGTCCGTGACGTATGGTTCGAGATCGATTGTCGCTGTTGATGATTCGATATCGCGCACCTGCGGGCCGTTGCCGAGGTCGACGGCGACGCGGGTCGGCCGCGCCGGCAGCGGTCCCGGGCTCGGCGCCACCTCGAGGCCGGTGACCAGCTGCGGGGACGGCAGGTCGAGGGTGAGGGTCGGTCGCGGTGCCCCGGGCCGCACCGCCTCCTCCGACGCCGTCCACGTCGTCCGCGGATCACCGTCGGTGGCGGCGAACGCGGAGCCCTGCAGGTCCACGACGTCGGCGGCGCCGCGGGCGACCACCCGGTCCGGCAACGCGGCGACCTCGGCGAGCGCCGGGCCGGGCCGTCCCCGCACCCACGGCTGCGGCGCCACCGACGTCGCGTCGGGCACCGACAGGGTGCGGGTGAAGACGTTCGGCTCCTCGGGTGCGACGGCCAGGCCCCGCGCGCACCGCACCCGGTCGGGGGTGTCGACGCAGCTGCCGCGGCCGGGCAGTTCCTGACCGAGGTTCCAGCCCCGCACGGCGGCCCCGGCGGCGACGTCCGGCAGCACGATCCGCTGCCGGATGTCGACGGGCCGCGGGTTGTCCCGGTCGGTGAAGTCGTCCACCGCCACCTCGGTCAGCCCGAACTGGTTGCCCACGGATCCGTCCTCGGTGCGGGTGGAGGTGATCCGGATCCAGGTCGTCCGTCCGAGCGGCAGCGCCACCGTCTGTTCCCGGCCGGGCTTCTCGATGCGCACGGCGGTGCTGCCGCGGTCGGTGGTCACCTCGAGCCATTTCACCGGCGTGCCGATCGCGCCGGGGCTGGTGCTCAGCCGGAGCAGCCCGGCCTCGATGGGCCGGTCGAGGTCGAGTTGCAGCCATTGCCCGACCGCGGACTCGAGGCCGTTGCTGTGCCAGCCGGTGGTCGGGTCGCCGTCGACGGTGGCCGCCGGCCCGCTGCCGACGGAGGTGCCGCCGAGCTGGGTGGCGTCCGACGCGGAGCTGGACACGCTGATCCGCGCGCCCTCCCACTCGGCGCGCACGAGGTCGGTGTCCGGCACCGGGTAGTCCGGCACGAGGTTGTAGGTGCGCCGCGGGTCGCCGGCGGCGCGGATCGCCGAGCTGTGGTGGTCGACCTGGCCGTAGTCGGTCTCCCGGTCGGTGGGGGTGTCGGTGACGACGACGTCGCCGACGGGCAGGCCGGCCCGGCTCGCGTCGGCCGCGAGCAGCGCGGGGCCGGTGTTCCCCGGCTCGGCGTCGTCGAGCCGCAGCAGAGCCTCGGGACCGCCCTGGACGCGGGGAACGGTCGCCGCGTCCACGGCGTACGGGCCGACCGGCGCGCCGGGCACGTCCACGCGGTAGATCTCGATCGCCCGGTAGGCCGGTCGCAGGTCGGAGTCGGCGGTGAAGCCCTCCTCGAAGTTCCGGGTGATCTCGTTGCCGAACTCGGCGACCCGCACGAGCCCGGGGGAGCCCTCGATCGCCCGGTGCACGAGCACCGGCCGCGCCGACGGCGACGTCTCCGGGTCGAGGTCGTTGCGGATCACCACGTAGCCGATGCCCTGGCCGCGCAGCGTCGCCGCCAGGCCGGGGGTGGGCCGGCCGTCGGCGAGGTGCCGCTGCACCGCGTCCAGGGCCCGGATCGCGCCGGGCGGCACGAGCGGCACGGCGTCGCGGGAGGCCCACGGCGTCGACGCGAGCGGCTGGATCGGCTCGTCGCGGGTCAGGCCCCAGATCTGGCTGCCGAACGGGGCGCCCGGCACGATCAGCGCGCGTTCCCCGCGGGCCGAGGTGTGCTCGTCGAGCCACGCGGCGGTCTCGTGCCAGTATCCGGGCACCTCGTCGTAGGCACCGCGCGGGGCGAGCCGGCCGGTCCACGCGAGCGACGTCGCGAGGGTCAGCGCCACGAGGATCAGGGTGGTGAACGCGACCATGGGCTGGCGTTCGGGGTGGGCGAACGCGGTCCGGGCCTGCCGCCACGGCACCGCGCCGGGCAGCGGTACCCGGCGCAGCAGGTGCGCGAGCCCGAGCACGAGCGGCAACCGCACCAGCGGTTCGAGCTTGTGCACGTTGCGCAGCGGGGCGCCGGCCGAATCCAGGAAGAACCGTACCTGCTCGGCGATCGGCGAGCCGAGTTCACCGACGTACCCGGCGGCCAGCCCGGCGATGCCGGCGAACAGGATCAGCGCCCACCGCCCCCGGGCGGGCATCGACCGCATCGCCAGCCCCGCGAGGCCCGCGGCGGCGAGCAGGCCGGTGACGAGGACCGCCGCGGGCTGGGTGACGAGCACCGCGCCGGCGATGCGCTCGGGGGAGACGAACGGGGTCCAGCTGCCGGTGCCGCGCAGTACCTCCGCCAGCGACGTCCACTGCGTCGTCACCCCGGACGATTCGATGTAGTCCAGGAACGGGGGACTGACCCGGCCGAGCAACAGCAGCGGCACGACCCACCACAGCACCGCGACGACGCAACTCGGGATCCACCACAGCGTGAACCGCCACCACCGCCGGTTCGGGCGGTGCGCGATCCACCACAGCCCGGCGACGAGGCACGCGGCGACGGTGGCGACGGCGTTGATCGCGCCCATGAGGGCCACCGCGACGGCGGACTGCGCGGCGAGCTGCGGTGCTCCCCGCCGGTGCGGGAGCGCCCGGTCGCCGTCGAGGTAGCGCACGAGCGGCAGCAGCACCCACGGCGCCAGCATCATCGGCAGCGTCTCCGACGAGATGGATCCGAGGGTGGTCAGCACGCGGGGCGAGAGTGCGAACGCCGCCGCGGCGATCAGCCGGGAACCACGGTTGCCGACGCCGAGCGCCTCGGCGAGCCGCACCACGCCCCAGAACCCGGCGAGCAGCAGCAGCGCCCACCACACCCGTTGGGTGATCCACGGGGGGACGTGCAGGAGCTGGCCGACGGCGAAGAAGGAGCCGTGCGGGAAGAAGTAGCCGTACGCCTGGTTCTGGACCTGGCCGAGCGGGGCGAGGCTGCTCCACTGGTGGGCGGCGCGGGTGAGGAACCCGAGGGGGTTCTGGGTCAGGTCGTACTTGGTGTCGGCGACGATCAGGCCGGGGGCCTGCGCGAACGCCAACAGCAGCGACACCACGGCGGCCCCGTACAACCACCGCCTGGAGAGGGGGTCGGCGGACGGTGCCCCACCGTGGTGGGGCACCGCGCCGTGGGAAGTGCGTGAACTCGTCGCGTGGATGGCGCCGTCAGCGGCTGCCGTACTCAACCTGGTTCAGCAGGGAGGAATCGGCGTTGCCGCTGCGGTCGACCTCCGGGCGGGTGTTCTCCTGAACCGCCGCCGTGACCCCGAACACCGCCACGGCGCCGAGGACGGCGCCGATCGCCGCGCTGACCAGGCCCGGGCCCAGGAACTTCGCCATACCCATCTCCCCATCGTCCGTCGTCGGCTTCCGTGTGCAGCCGACATTCGTCGAGCGCGACGGTGCCGGAACCGGTCCGGCGTCGTTGCGCTCCGCGTCAAGGTATCACCCGCACGGGTGCGACTGTGGCCTGCTCCACTCGCGGCGGCCTAGAGGCCGAGCACGCCGAGCAGCGTGCGCAGCTTCGCGGTGGTCTCGTCGAGTTCGGCCTGCGGATCGGACGCCGCAACGATGCCCCCGCCGCCCCACGCGAGGGCCCGCCTGCCGTCGGCGCTGAGCTCGGCGCAGCGGATCGCCACCAGCCAGTCCCCGTCGCCGTCCCCGTCGCACCACCCCACGGCGCCGCCGTAGAAGCGACGGTCGCCCTCCGTGCTGCGGATCGCCGCGAGTGCGGCCTCGGTGGGCGTGCCGGCCACGGCCGGGGTCGGGTGCAGTGCCGCTGCCAGCGTCAGGGCGTCCGTGCGGGGGTCGCGCAGGGTGGCGGTGATCGGGGTGGCCAGGTGCCACACGTCGCTCGTGGCGGTCAGCACGGGCGTGCCCGGGATCTCCAGTTCGCTGCACAGCGGGGTCAGGCGGGAGCGGATCCAGTCGATGACGAACGCGTGCTCGGCGAGGTTCTTCGCCGAG
>NZ_WVTE01000072.1:0-11324 GCF_009939605.1 Rhodococcus sp. YH1
GCTCGGCGTCCTGCGCCAGGTTCAGGCCCAGCCCGCCCCACTCCTGCGGGATGGCGTACCCGAACAGGCCCATCTCCTTGGCGGCGGTGCGGATGTCGTCCGGAATCGCGTTGGTGTCGGCGATCTCGTCCTCGCGCGGCACCACGCGGGTGCGGATGAACTCGCGGACCTGCTTGAGGATGTCGACGAAGACGTCGTCGGGAACTTCCTGGTCGGTGATGTGCATGTAATCACTATGGCGTCGCCATTATGATCAGTCCAATACTTAATTGGTCGTTCTGAGATATCAGAATCGCAATGATCTCGATCGGAGAGGTGAGCGTCGTGGACATCGCACAGCTTCGGGCCTTCCTGGCCGTCGCCGAAGAGCTTCACTTCGGACGGGCCGCCGAGAGACTCCACGTTGCCCAGCCCCCGCTGAGCCGCACGATCAAACAGCTCGAACGCGAACTCGGCACAGTGTTGTTCGATCGCAACACCCGGTCGGTGAAACTCACCGCGAGCGGAGAGGCCCTCGTCGGTCCCGCGCAGGAAGTGCTCGACGCTCTGCGCCGTGCCGAGGCGTCGGTGCGCGCGGCCGACGACGGCGATGTCGGCCTCGTCCGGATCGCCTTCGCCGGCGTGTCGACCCACCAGCTCGTCGCCCGGCTCGCCCGCGTGGTGCGATCCCAGCGGCCGGGCATCCGACTCGAGCTCTCCAGCCAGAACTTCGCCCAGCCGGCGATGACGAGACTCGTGCACGGCGACACCGACATCGCACTGGGCCGCTGGGACATCATCCCCGCCGAGATCTCCGCGCGCGTCGTGATGCCGGACTCCCTCGTCGTCGCGCTGCCCGACACCCACCCGCTGGCCGGCGCGCGCCGGTTGTCGATTGCCCAGCTTGCCGCGGAAAGCTTCGTCTCCCTCCCGCCGCACGAGGGTGCGGTGCTTCCCGACCGGTTGCGGCGGCTCGCGCACGCGGGCGGGTTCGTTGCCGACGTCGTCCAGGTCGCCCCCGATACGCAGACCGCCCTGGCGCTGGTGAGCGCCGAGGTCGGGTGCCACCTGACGTTGGCGTCCGTGGCGAGCAACGTCACCGATCCCCATGTCGTCTTCGTTCCGCTCGACGAGTCGACCCCCGACGTCGACCTACGCGTGGCGTGGCGGCGTGACGACACCAATCCCGCGCTGCACGTGGTGCTGAAGGTGGTGCTCGGGTTCGCCGATGCGGCGAACGGCTGAGGACCGGAAGACCCCGAGCGGCCGCACCGGGCTCGGCGCGATCAACGATGTCGGTGAGGGTGAGTCGATGAAGGCCATGGCCGAGGGCATCACCCTCGGTCGCGTCTCCACCGGTGAGGACGTGGCAGCCTTCGTCTTCTACCTGGCCGGCCCCCGACTCGAACTACATGACGGGCCAATCCGTGCTCATCGACGGCGGCATGCTGTTCGTCCGAGATCCCGACGACGACCCGCTCACCGCCTCGCGGTGCGCGGCGCCGCCGGACCGGTTGCGCCGTCGAACAACCCACAACCGGTCCGACGAAGGGCGCGAGAGAACCGCAGCGCGCACGATGCAACGGCCGCTACTCGCCGGCCAGATCGGCGGAGAGGTCGGAGACATGGACGCCGTCCGGGATCCGGACCTCCTCGACCGGTTCGGGTCTGTCGTCGAACTCGAGCTTCAGCGCGCGGCAGATCGTAGCGTGCATGTCGTACATGCACGTGATGTAGGTGAGTTCCATGATCTCCTGGTCGGACAGGTGAGCCCGGAGCAGGGCGAACACCTCGTCGGGCACCCGGCCGCCACCGAGGACGAGCCCGTCCGTGTAGGCGAGCACGGCGCGCTCGAGCTCCGAGAACCGGTCGCTGATCTGCCAGTGCGGGAGGGCAGCGATCTTCTCTTCGGACATCCCGAGAGAACGCATCTGCTTGCAGTGCTGGGAGAACACGAACTGGCTCCCGCGCGCGTACCCGGCCCTGCCCTGACCGAGCTCGCGCAGCAGCGGGTCGAGACCTGCGTTGCGGTACAACGCGAAGCCCCGTACGGCATGCCGGAACACGGCCGGAGACTGTGCGAACACCGTCCACCAGTCGCCCGGCGTGGCATGAATGGTGCCGTGGTCGACGGCGGGGTCCTTGTCGGCGCCGAACAGCCGGTCGTAGAAGAAGAGGATCTTTTCGTCGTTCACCTCGGCACGAGGGACTTCACGGAGGCGGGGCATGTCGATTGTCCTTTCGGCCGTCGGTCAGGAGGCGCCGGTCGTGCGGCGGTCGGCCGCGGTCTTCGGCTCGTGCACGACGTCTTCCGGAGTGAACTCGCGCGTCCAGCAGGCGAATTCGAGGAGGACGCCGTCCGGATCCTGGAAGTAGAACGATCGGACGAAGGTGCCGTCGTGCACCTCCTTGGCCACGCCGGACGGGCTGTCGTCGTGGTTGAGGACGCGGCTGACCTCGACACCGTCCGCCTGCAGCCGTGCGCGGTACTCGCCGAACAGTTCCGGTGGGACAGCGAAGGCCACGTGGTTCATCGATCCGACCGCACTGGCGAGTTCCCCCTCGTCGGGGCGGCCCTTCGGCGCCGCAACGCCGGGGGCGGCATCGGGTGCGTCCTCGAGCCAGAAGAACGCGAGGGTGTTGCCTCCCCCGCAGTCGAAGAAGAAGTGCTGGCCGAGTCCCCCGGGCAGCTCGACCGTCTTCACCAGGGGCATGCCGAGGGTTCCCGAGTAGAAGTCGATCGTCCGCTTCATGTCGGAGCAGACGAGGGCGAGGTGATTGATCCCGCGGAGTTCGAACTTCGAATTCGATGTGGTCACTGCAATCCTTTCGGGCACTGATTCGGAGAAATCCGGGCAGGAAACGGAGAGAATCAGAGAACAAGGGGTACGAGATGACTTGACAGTCATGTCACCTTCGGGGATAGTCTGACCGTGGCCAAGTCATCTGTCAACACCCCGTCCGTACCCGCGCCGGTCGAGACCCTCACGGCGCGGGGGCGGAAGACTCGTGACGCCCTGCTCGACGCGGCGCGCACCGTATTCGAGACCGTCGGATTCCCCGACACCCGGGTCGAGCAGATCACCCAGGAAGCCAACGTCGCTTATGGCACCTTCTATCGGTATTTCGAGTCGAAGGAACACATCTTCCGCGAACTGAGCACCCGCCTGTTCAAGGATGTACACCGCCGCGAACCGACCGATCCCGACCTGTCCCCCGCGGCACGGCTCGTCGCGGCGAATCGCTCGTACTACAAGGCCTATCGGCGCAATGCACGGCTGATGGCGATCGTCGAGCAGGTCGCGACCATCAACGACGAGTTCCGGGAATTGCGCCACGAGCACCGCTCCCAGCTCATCGAACGGACTTCCCGGGCGATCGCCCGCTGGCAACAGGAGGGACTCGTCCGGCAGTCGCTCGACCCGGTACTCGCCGCCCGCGCGATGTCCGCGATGGTCGATCACACCCTCTACCTCTGGCTGATCCAGGGGGAGGCGGCGGACGAAGAGGCACTGCTGAGCACCCTCGACCAGATGTGCCTGGGCGCCCTGGGACTGGAATCCGATTCCCCCTGACATCCCATCCGCAGCACCGAGGAGAACCACCTTCGCATGTTGGATCTCGCAGACCGATTCTTCGCCGCCGTCCGAGCCGGTGACGTGGACACACTGACAAACCTGTATGCGCCGGACGCGCGCATCTGGCACAACGACGACGGCCGCGAGCAGACCGTCGAGGAGAACCTGCGCGTGTTGCGCTGGCTCACCCGCACGCTCGAGGACTTCCGTTACGAGGACGTCCGCCGCGACGCGGTTCCGGACGGCTTCGTACAGCAGCACGTGGTGCGCGGGGCCCTGCCGGGACACGGTCCGCTCGAAGTGCCTGCCGCACTGTTCGTCCGGGTCGTGGACGGACGGATCACCCGCATCGACGAGTACGTCGACTCCGCCGCCATCCGACCGCTGCACGAGACGACCGACACGACAACGAAGGGAAACGGGGCATGACCACCAATCATCCCGAGGGCCACATCGCAGACCTGTGCGCCCGCATGCGCTCGTTCATCGACAACCAGGTGATTCCTGCCGAGCCGGTCCTCGCGCGCGAGGACGACGACGCCCGCAAGGCACTCGATCAGCTGCGCACGCAGGCAAAAGAGCTCGGTCTGTGGGCCTTGGGTCACCCGGCGGACGTCGGGGGTGGTGGTGTGCAGTTCCTCGATTTCGTATACCTCAACGAAATCATCGGCCGGTCCGAGTTCGGGCAGCTCGCCGTCGGGTCCGTGTCCATGCAGGACACCTTGATGCTGCGCAAGCACGGCACCGAGGAACAGCGGGAACGATGGATCCCGCCGCTCGTCGCCGGCGAGTTCCTGCCCTCGGTGGGACTCACGGAGCCGGAGGTCGCCGGCTCCGATCCGACCCTGATCACCACCCGTGCGGAGCTCGACGGGGACACCTGGGTCCTCAACGGGCACAAGTGGTTCACGACGGGGGTCAAAGATGCGGGCTACTGCACCGTCTTCGCGCGCTCCGAGCCCGAGGACGTGCCCCGCCACTCCCGGATCAGCGCGATCATCGTTCCGACCGACACCCCCGGTTTCGAGATCCTCCGCTCGATCCCGACGATGGGCCACGATCCCAGCGACCACTACGAAGTCCGTCTCTCCGACGTGCGGGTGCCTGCCGAGAACCTGCTCGGCGAGCGCGGCAAGGGGTTCGCCGTCGCACAGGACCGCCTCGGGCCCGGCCGCATCTTCCACGGCATGCGCTGGCTCGGTCAGGCACAGCGAGCCTACGAGCTCATGTGCGAGCGGGCCAACACCCGTTACGTGCACGGTTCTCTCCTGGCAGAGAAGGGCGAGGTCCACCGGTACATAGCGGAATCCGCCGCGCAGATCCACGCTGCCCGGCTGATGACACTCGATGCCGCCCGCGCGATGGACTCCGGCGACGATGCACGCATCCGGATCGGGCTCGTCAAGTTCTGGTGTGCACGGATGCTGCACGACGTCGTCGACCGCGCCATCCAGGTGCACGGAGCGCTCGGGCTGACCGCCGACACGCCGTTGGAGCGGATGTATCGGCAGGCCCGGTACGCCCGCATCTACGACGGCCCCGACGAGGTCCACCGCATGTCCACAGCTCGCAAACTGTTGCGCGACCCGGGCGCGGCGCCGTGGCTGTGACCGAGGCTTCCTCGTCACTGGGTGACGGGATCCGAGCAATCCTCATCGAGGTGCGCGGCGAGAACGTCTCGGTCGGCGAACCCCGACAGCTGACCGGCGGCGCGAGCCGCGAGGTGTGGTCGGCGCAGGCAACCGATGCCGCGGGCAACCCCCTGCCCGTAGTCCTCAGGCGTGATCCCCCCGGGCACGGCGACGCACAGCGGATGCGCGCGGAGACGGCATGCCTGCGCGCCGCCGCCGCCGCCGGTGTGCCGGTACCCGCTGTCCTTGCCAGCGGTGACACCGCCCCCGGCATCGATGCCCCCTTCCTGCTGATGGAAAGAGTGGCCGGCGAGTCGATTCCCCGGAAGATCCAACGGGATCCGGCGCTCGCCGAAATGCGGGAGCGGCTGGCCGAGAAGATGGGATTCGTGCTGGGACAGATCCACAGCAGCGCTGTCGGAGCCCTCACGATGCTCGACACCAGAGACCCGATCGACGTGCTCGAGTCCGTCTATCGGGCTCTCGACGACCCGCGCCCGGCGGTCGAAATCGGGCTGCGGTGGCTTCGGGACCATCGGCCTTCGCGCCGACCGGCCACTCTCGTGCACGGCGACTTCCGCCTCGGCAACCTTCTGGTCGACGACACCGGAATCCGGGGCGTCCTCGACTGGGAGCTCGCCCATCTGGGCGATCCGATCGAGGACCTCGGATGGCTTTGCGTCCGGGCATGGCGGTTCGGTGCCGAACTCCCGGTCGCCGGTGTGGGGACCCGCGAGCAGTTGCTCGACGGCTACGAGAAGGCGACGGGTGAGCGGCCTTCGACGGCAGAGCTGCACTGGTGGGAGACCTACGGCACCCTGCGGTGGCTGGTGCTCAGCCGGTTCCAGGCGCAGCGGCATTTCGGCGGCGCCGAGCGCTCGCTCGAACTCGCCGCGATCGGCCGCCGGGTCTGCGAATCCGAATACGACCTGCTCCTGATCCTCGATCTGCTCGACGACGAGCCACCGGCGGCACCTGCTCCGCCGGCCGAGTCGCTGCACGACCGCCCGAGCCTGGCCGAGATTCTCGAGCTCGTCTCCTGGACGCTCACCGACGAAATCGGTCCGGCACTCGACCGGACGCAGGACCGGGAGCGCTACCTGCTGCGGATCTGCGTCAACCTCCTGGGCACGGCGCGTCGGGAACTCGACTCCGGCGACAGCACCGTGCTCGGGGACCTGTTGACCGAAGTCGGCTGCGCCACCGAGGCCGAGCTCGCAACCGCGCTTCACCGGGGAACGCTCTCGTACACCGACCCCCTTGTGCGTCGAGCCGTCTCGACAGCGGTCATGGCCCGTCTGCGCGTCGCCAATCCACGCCACCTCACCACGTGATCGAAAGCGATTCCATGTCAGATTTTCTCGGATCACCGACCCCTACCAGACCACGGCTGCGCCAACTGCTGGACAGCGCGGCACCGGTCCTGGCGCCGGGGGCCTACGACAGCCTGTCCGCGCGCCTGGTCGAGGCCGCCGGGTTCGATGCGGCGTACATGACCGGCTTCGGCACCTCTGCGAGTCTGCTCGGTCGCCCCGACGTCGGATTGCTCACCGCTACGGAGATGACCGACAACGCCCGCCGCATGGCTGCTGCCGTCGACGTCCCGTTGATCGCCGATGCCGATACCGGGTACGGCAACCCTCTCAACGTCATTCGCACCGTCCGCGACTACGAGAGGGCCGGCGTCGCGGCCATCCAGCTCGAGGATCAGGTCGCTCCCAAGCGATGCGGCCACATGGAGGGCAAGGCGGTCGTCCCGGTCACCGACATGGTGGCCAAGCTGGAGGCGGCCGTCGCGGCCCGCACCGATCCGGACCTCCTGATCATCGCTCGGACCGACGCCGCGGCCGTCGACGGGCTGGACGCGGCAATCGATCGCGCCCTGCACTACGCGGACGCCGGCGCCGACCTGTTGTTCGTGGAGGCTCCGGCCAGCATCGACGAGGTGCGTGCGGTGGCGACCCGGTTGAAGGGACATCGCCTGGTGTTCAACTGGGTAGAAGGCGGGCGCACTCCGCCGGTGCCGCTGGATGTGCTGGGCGAGCTGGGATTCGCTCTTGTGCTGTTCCCGATCGGCGCGCTGCTGGCCGCTACGAGGTCGATCCAGGACTTCCTGGCCACGATCGTGCGCGACGGGACCCCGGCGGCGGCGTTGTCGCGCCTGCCCTCCTTCGACGAGTTCACCGGGTTCATCGGACTGTCCGAGGTGAACGAACTCGGTTCCCGTTTCGCCGATCGCTGAGCCGGAAGGGTCCGCCTGGCCACATGGCCAGGCGGGCTTTTTCGGTACCGATCGCACCGGGCGACAGCCGGAGACCACTAACACCGCAGCGACGGACGGGCACCCTAGATCCTGATCGAGGGTGCCCGTCCGTCGCCGGTCGTGGTCCGGGCAGTTCAGCCGGTGGCCACCGGTTCCAATTCCAGTCCCGGGTCCTTTGTGCCCTCGGACCGTCCCCCGTCGCTGCGACGACCCGGGATGCATGCCACGAGCGGCGCGAGCCCCCACCGCACCAGACTGATCAAGCCGTAGGGCAGTACGAAGATGAACAGGATCAACGCCGCGCCGTAGGTGATGCCGGCCGCCGACTGGTTGAGTTCAGCAGTCCACTGCGGGACGTAGACGACGAAGAAGGCGCCGAACACGACACCGGGCACGGTACCGAGACCTCCGACCACGATCATGGTGATGAACGCGATCGCCAGCGGCAGCCCGAAGGCCTCCGGGCCGACGTACTGGACGACGAAGCTGTAGAGCACCCCGCCGACGCCGGCGAGTGCGGCACTGAGGGCGAACACGGTGGTCTTCGTCCGGGTGGCCGGCATACCGAGGGTCGTCGCCACGGCCTCGTAGTCACGGATCGCGATCAGCGATCGCCCGATGCGGCCGGCGGAGAGCCGGCGCACCACGAGATAGGTCAGCGCGGCGACGAGCAGGCACAGGTAGTACACCCACTGGTCGCGATCGAGACCGGAGGATACGGGTGCCTCGGCCGCGGTGACGTTGATGCCCGCCTGACCGTCGGTCACGTGCTCGAAGCGTTTGATCACGGCGGGGGTCACCAGTGCGAGACCCAGTGTGGCGAGCGCCAACTGGAGGCCGTGGAGCCGCAGCGCCGGCAGCCCGAACAGGTATCCGCCCACATAGCAGACCGCGAAGGCGAGCGGGAGCACCACCGGATAGGCGACACCATGGTTCTCGATCAGCACCGCACTGAGATACGCGCCCACGGCGAAGAAGAAGCCATGGCCCAGGGAGATCTGACCGGTGTTGCCTGTCAGCAGATTCAGGCCGAGTCCGACCACGACGTACACGAGAACCATGGAACGGTCGAAGTTGACGTACGGCGCCGAGACGAGCGGTGCGACCGCGGCGAGGACGAGCACCACCGCAACGGTGGTACGGCGGAGCCACACCGGTGCGTCGAGTTCGGCGCGGGGGCGGCGGAGCATATCGAGGACTTTCATACCCGCGCCACCTTCCGCGCACCGAAGAGACCTTCCGGCCTGAAGAGCAACACCCCCAGGATGAGGACCAGTGCCACGGCTTGCTTGAAGTCGTGGCCGATCCACTCGATGTACGTACCGGCGAGGTTCTCCGCGACACCGACGCACAATCCGCCGACGAGGGCGCCGACCGGACTGTCCAATCCGCCGAGAACGGCGGCAGCGAATGCGTAGATCAGCGACGCGACGAGCATGTTCGGCTGGAGGAACAATTGCGGGGCCGCGAGCGACGCCGCGAGCGCGCCGATCGCCGCCGCCAATCCCCAGCCGATCATCAGCATGCGACCTACCGGAATACCCACCAGCTCAGCGGAATCCGGATTTCCGGCGGCCGCCCGCATCGCGAGGCCGACACGGGTACGCTGGAACAGGAGGAACAGCAGCGCCGCGACAACCACGACCGCGCCGACGATCACGAGGGACTGCCGCGAGACTGCCACCGTCCCCAGCGTCACCACCGGTCCGGACACCGTCGACGGAAATTCCCTGCTCTGCACACCCCAGATCCAGCCGGCCGCGCTGTTGAGGACCAGCATCAGTCCGAGAGTGATGATGACGAGCGGCATGTGGTTCGGCGAGCCCGCCAGCGGCCGGATCAGCACCCGCTCGGTGACGGCGCCCATGAGGAACGCTACCGCCATCGCCCCGAGGATCGCGACATACAGCGGCGCACCCCACTGGTGGAACTGCCACGCGAAGAACGCCGCGAACATCGCCATCTCCCCCTGCGCGAAGTTCACGATCCCGGAGGCCCGGTAGACGAGGACGATGCTCAATGCGAACGCACCGTACAGTGCGCCCCACGTGAGCCCGTCTACCAATTGTTGAAGAAAGACGTGCATGACTCACTCCTGTGCTCAGTAGCCGAGGTAGGCGCGTCGCACCGACTCGTCGTGTGCGAGACCGGCGGCGGGACGCTGGGCGACGATGCGACCGGCGTCGACGAGCACCGCGGACGACCCGATGTCGAGGGCCAGGTGCGCGTTCTGCTCGACGACGAGAACTGTCGTCCCCATCTCCGCATTGATGCGGCTCAGCGCACGGAACACCTCCTGGGTGATGCGGGGGGCCAGGCCGAGGGACGGCTCGTCGAGCAGCAGCAGCCGTGGTGCGGCGACGAGGGCCCGGGCGATGGCGAGCATCTGCTGCTCGCCGCCACTGAGTCCGCCGGCCTGCTGCCGACGCCGCTCCCGCAGCCGGGGGAAGAAGTCGTACCACTGCTCGATCGCCCGGTCGGTGTCGGCGACGGCGGCCGCGTACCCTCCGATGCGGAGGTTCTCCTCGACCGTCAGGTCGCCGAAGGTGCCGCGGCCCTGCGGAACGTGCGCGATCCCGAGACGCGCGATCCTGTCGGTGCGCATGCCTGCGATGTCCCGGCCGTCGAATTCGATCCGGCCACGAGTGCGGACCATGCCGCACAGCGCCCGCAGGATGGTGGTCTTGCCGGCACCGTTCGCGCCGAGCACCACCGTCACCGCGCCCTTCTCGGCTTGAAATTCGATGCCGTGCAGAACTTCTGCACTTCCGTACCAGGCGAAAAGCCCCTCGACGCTCAGCAGGCTCACGCCGCACCCCCCAGGTACGCCTCGACGACCTCGGGGTGCGCGGCCACGTCGGCCGGAAGCCCCTCCGTGATCTTCTGCCCGAAGTTCAGCACGACGACGCGGTCCGAGATCGACATCACCATCGCCATGTGGTGCTCGACCAGCAGCACCGAGAATCCTCGTTCGTCACGCAGTTGCCGGACGGTCTCGGCGAGTTCGAGCACCTCCTCGTGGATGAGCCCGTTCGCGGGTTCGTCCAGCATCAGCAACTTCGGACGCTGCATCAGCGCCCGCGCGAGTTCGATCCGTTTCAGCGTCCCGTACGGAAGGGTGCCCGCCGGTTCGCGACCGACCCGGGCGAGGTTCATCGACTCGAGCAGTGCCCATGCCTCGTCGCGCTCGCGTCGCTCTTCACGTCCGGTCATCGGCAGACCCAGCGCGGCCCCGAGAAACCCGGTCCGGGTACGCGAGTACGCACCGGTCAGCACGTTGTCCACAACCGACATCGTGGGGAACAACCCGATGTTCTGGAACGTTCGGGCGATACCGACATCCGCGACCCCGTCCGCCGACAGCGACAGCAGATCCTTGTCCCCGAAGGCGATTCGTCCCGATTCCGGCTGGTACAGCCTGCTGATGCAGTTGAACAGTGTCGTCTTTCCCGCCCCGTTCGGACCGATCAACCCGACGATGTGGCCGGGCTCGATCGTGAACGAGGGACCGTCGAGCGCGACGACGCCGCCGAACCGGAGCCGGACCTCCTCCACGACCAGGGCGGGAACCGCGCCGTCGTCGCCGGCGTCCGGTACGGACGTCATCGCTCGGTGCTGCGGGTGACCGCAGCGTCGTAGTGCCACCTGCCGTCGCGGAATGTCATCGGCGCCATCGAGGTGATCGCGTAGGGATAGTCCGGCGTGGTGTCGAAGGTGATTCCCTCGATCGCGAGGTCGGTGGTCACACCCCGCATGTGCTGCACCGCGTCGAGCAGGTCGGACTACGACGCTGCGGTCACCCGCAGCACCGAGCGATGACGTCCGTACCGGACGCCGGCGACGACGGCGCGGTTCCCGCCCTGGTCGTGGAGG
>NZ_WVTE01000073.1:0-11319 GCF_009939605.1 Rhodococcus sp. YH1
GTTCGGGAGCGATGTCGACGACCGTGAAGTCCAGGGCGGTCACGCCTGCCCCCTCGCCGGGACGGGACGGCTCCGCCGGGCGACCTCCGCGAAGAAGGCGTCGACCTCGGCGTCCCGGTCACCGGCATCGCCGAGGCCGTCTTCGCCCGCGCCCTGTCCGGCTCCCGCACCCAGCGCGCGGCGGCCCGCGGCCTGGCCTCCGGCGCCCTCGGCGACAAGCCGGCCGACGCCACACAGTTCACCGAGGACATCCGCCGCGCCCTGTACGCGTCGAAGATCGTCGCCTACGCCCAGGGCTTCGACCAGATCGCCGCCGGCAGCGCCGAATACGGCTGGAACGTCGACCGCGCCGCCCTGGCCACCATCTGGCGCGGCGGCTGCATCATCCGCGCCCAGTTCCTCAACCGCATCAAGGAGGCCTACGACGCCGACCCGCAGCTGCCCAGCCTGATCCTCGCCCCCTACTTCCGCGAGGCCATCGAAGCCGGCATCGACAGCTGGCGCCGCGTCGTGGCCACCGCCACCATGCTCGGCATCCCCGTCCCCGCGTTCGCCTCGTCGCTGTCGTACTACGACGGGCTGCGCGCCGAACGTCTGCCCGCGGCCCTCACCCAGGGCCAGCGCGACTTCTTCGGCGCCCACACCTACGAGCGCATCGACGCCGACGGCAAGTTCCACACCCTCTGGAGCGGCGACCGCAGCGAGATCCGCGCCTGACCGCGCCCGCACCGACGCCGCCGTAGGGCATAGTTTGTGCCCATGAGCGGCACCGTCACGGCGTCCGTCGTGTGCGCGCTGGCCGCCGCGATCCTGTTCGCGGCGGCCAGCGTCGCCCAGCAGCGCTCCGCCGAAGCCGTCCCCGCCGGCGAGTCCCTCGTCGCCGCCCTGATCCGCAGCCCCCGCTGGTGGGCCGGGGTACTCGGTGACGGCGGCGGCTACCTGCTGCAGGTCGCCGCGCTCGCCCTCGGGCCGGTCCTGGTGGTCCAGCCGCTGCTGGTGTCGTCGCTGCTGTTCGCCCTCCCCCTGTCCGCGGCGTTCTCCGGGTCTCGCATCACCCGTCCCACCTGGCTGACCGCGGCGGCACTGTGCGCGGCTCTCGTCGTGTTCCTCGTCGTCGGCGACCCCACCGCCGGGGAGATCGACGCCCCCGGGCACGAGTGGGTGCTCCCGCTCGGCGTGGTGTGCGCCGTCGTGCTCGCCGCCACCGCGATCGGGCTGTTCGGCCGCGACCGCGGCACCCGGGCGCTGGCCCTCGGCGCGGCCAGCGGCCTGCTCTACGGGGTGGCGGTGGCGTTCACCAAGTACGTCACCGACCTGTTCGAGCACGGCCTGCGGCCCGTGGTCGGCGCCTGGCAGACCTGGGCCCTGGTCACCGCCGGCCTCCTCGGCGTCTACCTGCAGCAACGCGCCTTCCAAGCCGGCCCGCTCGCCGCATCCCTGCCGGCCGTCACCATCGGCGAGCCCCTCGCCGCCGTCTTCCTCGGCATGACCGTCCTCGACGAACGGCTCCGGGTGGACGGCCCGGGACTCGCCCTCGTCGTCGCCTCGGTCGGCGTGATGCTGATCGCCACGGTGGCGCTCTCACGCAGCCAGGCCCGGCTCACCGCACCCGCCGGCGCCGGCGCGTAACATTCGCCGGGTGCGCTTCCTCGACGGTCACCAGCCCCCGTACGACCTGACGTACGACGACGTGTTCCTCGTCCCGGACCGATCCGCCGTCGCATCCCGGTTCGACGTGGACCTGTCCACGGTCGACGGCTCCGGCACCACCATCCCCATCGTGGTCGCCAACATGACCGCCGTGTCCGGCCGCCGCATGGCCGAGACCGTCGCCCGCCGCGGCGGGCTCGTCGTGCTCCCCCAGGACCTGCCGGCCGGCACCGCCGCCGAGACCGTCGCGTTCGTCAAGAGCCGCCACCTCGTCGCCGACACCCCCGTCACCCTCGGCCCCGAGGACTCCGTCTCCGACGCCCTCGCCCTGCTGCCCAAACGCGCCCACCGCGCCGTCGTGGTGGTCGACGAGAACCGCCGCCCCGTCGGCGTCGTCACCGAGGCGTCCTGCCGCGAGGTGGACCGGTTCGCGCGGCTGCGGTCGGTCGCCATCCGCGACTTCGCCACCGCCCCCGTCGGCTCGTCCCCGCGGGAGGCGTTCGCGCTGCTCGAGGCCAAGCACGACCCGTTGGTTGTCCTCACCCACGACGACGGCACCCTCGCCGGGGTCCTGACCCGCACCGGCGCCGTCCGCGCCGGCATCTACAGCCCGGCCGTCGACGCCGACGGCGCCCTGCGCATCGGTGCCGCCGTCGGCGTCAACGGCGACGTCGCCGCCAAGGCCGCCGGACTGGTCGACGCCGGCGTCGACCTGCTCGTCCTCGACACCGCGCACGGGCACCAGGAGAAGATGCTCGACGCCCTGAAGCGGATCAAGGCGCTCGATCTGCCCGTCCCGCTCGTCGCCGGCAACGTCGTCTCCGCCGCCGGCACCCGCGAACTGCTCGACGCCGGCGCGGACATCGTCAAGGTCGGCGTCGGCCCCGGCGCCATGTGCACCACCCGCATGATGACCGGCGTCGGGCGCCCCCAGTTCTCCGCCGTCGCCGAATGCGCCCACACCGCCCGCGACCTCGGCGCGCACGTGTGGGCCGACGGCGGTGTGCGTCACCCCCGCGACGTCGCGCTCGCCGTCGCCGCCGGCGCCGCCAACGTCATGATCGGGTCCTGGTTCGCCGGCACCTACGAATCCCCCGGCGAGCTGCGCTACGACGAGACCGGACACCCCTACAAGGAGAGCTTCGGCATGGCCTCCAAGCGCGCGGTGGCCGCCCGCACCGTCGACGACTCCGCCTTCGACCGCGCCCGCAAGGCCCTGTTCGAGGAGGGCATCTCCACCTCCCGGATCCGCATCGACCCGCAACGGCCGGGCGTGGAGGACCTGATCGACCACATCTGCTCCGGGGTGCGCAGCACCTGCACCTACGCCGGCGCCCGCACCCTCGAGGACCTGCACGAGCGGGCCGTGCTCGGGGTCCAGTCGGCGGCCGGCTTCGCCGAGGGACGGCCCCTGCCCACCGGTTGGTGACCGCGCCGCCGCTGCGGAGCCGGACACGGCCCGTAGAATGAGGCCTCACCGTGAAACGCCCGCCCCTTTTCGATGATCGGGCCCGACGAGAGGAACCCGGTGCCCGCGGCACCCACCACCACTTCGACAGGACCCCTGGCCACCGCGGCCGACGCGGAGTCCGACTCCGCCGGTTCGGAGGGCTCCCCTAGCGAGCCGGGTGACAAACCCGGCGGGACCTACTCGACACCGGAGCGCAGCTTCCATTCGGCACCGGAGCGGAGCTCCCGGTCGGCACCGGGACGGTGCTGATGTCCGTCTTCCTGTCCATTCTCAGCCTGGTCGGCTTCATCGCCCTCACCGCGGGCACCGCCGTGTTCGTGGCGGCCGAATTCTCCCTGACCGCCCTCGAACGCAGCACCGTCGACGCCCACGCCCGCGACGGCGACCTGCGCGCGCGACAGGTGCAGCACGCCCACCGCACCCTGTCCTTCCAGCTCTCCGGCGCCCAGCTCGGCATCACCATCACCACCCTGATCACCGGCTACCTCGCCGAACCGGTCCTCGCCCGGTTTCTCGACCCGCTGCTGCGCGCGGCCGGGCTCGGCGCCGGCGTGGCCTCCGGCATCTCCCTGGCCCTGGCGCTGATCATCGCCACGTCGTTCTCGATGATCTTCGGTGAGCTCGTGCCGAAGAACCTCGCCATCGCGCGGCCCTTGGCCACCGCCCGCGCCACCGCGGGCCTGCAGGCCGGCTTCTCGCTGGTCTTCAAGTGGGCCATCGTCGGGCTCAACGGCGCCGCCAACCGGATCGTGCGGCGATTGGGCATCGAACCGGCCGAGGAACTGCGCTCGGCGCGCTCCCCGGAGGAACTCGGTTCCCTGGTCCGGGCCTCGGCGGAACGCGGCGCCCTCGACGAGAACACGGCGCTGCTGGTCGGGCGCTCGCTGCGCTTCGGGGAACGCACCGCCGAGGACCTCATGACCCCCCGCGTGACCATCGAGTCACTCGACGTCCACGACACCGTCCTCGACCTCATCGACGCCTCGTCACGCACCGGCTACTCCCGCTTCCCCGTCGTCGACGGCGATCTCGACGCCACCGTCGGCGTCGTGCACGTCAAGCACGCGTTCACCGTGCCCGCCCGGCGCCGCGCCCACACCCAGCTGCGCACCCTCGCCCGGCAGGTGCCCGTCGTGCCGTCCACCCTCGACGGTGACGCGGTCATGGAACGGGTCCGCTCCGACGGCATGCAGGTCGCGCTCGTCGTCGACGAGTACGGCGGTACCGCCGGCATCGTCACCATGGAGGACCTGATCGAGGAGATCGTCGGCGACGTCCGCGACGAGCACGACGAACCCGAGCCCGAGGCGCAGCGCGTCGAGCAGGGCTGGTCCTGCTCCGGGCTGCTCCGCATCGACGAGGTGGCCCACCTGACGGGATACCTCGCCCCGGACGGCGAGTACGAGACCCTCGGCGGCCTGATCCTCACCGAGCTCGGGGAGATCCCCGCATCCGGCGACGAGGTGCTGCTGCCGCACCGGCCCGGCGACGCCCATCACCGGTGGCGTGCCCACGTCCTCGAGATGGACGGGCACCGCATCGACCGGGTCCTGCTCGTCCCCGTCGACGAGCCCGCCGGCGAGGACGACCACGCACCGGACGACGAGAGGGGGGACCGGCGATGAACGACTGGCTCGCGGTGCTGCTCACCGTCCTGCTGCTCGCCGGCAACGCCTTCTTCGTCGGCGCCGAGTTCGCCCTCATCACCGCCCGCCGCGACCGGCTCGAAACCCTCGTCGGGCAGGGCAAGAAGAGGGCACAGACCGTCATCGACGCGGGCGAGCACCTGTCGCTGATGCTCGCCGGGTCCCAGCTCGGCATCACCATCTGCTCGATCCTGCTCGGCCGCGTCGGCGAACCGGCGATCGCCCACCTGATCGAACAACCCATGCATGCGCTCGGCGTCCCGGACTCCCTGCTGCACCCGATCGGCTTCGCGCTCGCCCTCGCGATCGTGGTGGTGCTGCACATCCTGCTCGGCGAGATGGTCCCGAAGAACATCGCCATCGCCGGACCGGAGCGGTCGGCGATGCTGCTCGTGCCGGCACACCTGCTGTTCATGAAGGTGGCCCGGCCGCTGATCGCCTTCTACAACCTGTGCGCCAACGTCAGCCTGCGGTTGCTGCGGGTGGAACCGAAGGACGAACTCGACGTCACCGTCACCGAGATCGAACTGTCCGAGATGATCGGTGAGTCCCGCTCCGAGGGGCTGCTGGACGAGGAGGAACACCGGCGCCTGACCAAGGCACTCGCGACGAGCGGACGAACCGTCGCCGACGTGACGATCCCCCTGTCCGGGGTCCGCACCGTTCCGCTCGGCCCGGCCGGCACCACCCTCGGGGCCGTCGAGCGGGCCGTCATCGAGACCGGCTACTCCCGGTACCCGGCGGAGACCCCGGCCGGGGAACTGGCCGGCTATCTGCACCTGAAGGACGTGCTCGACCTCGTCCGCGACGAGTCCGCGGGACCGGACACGATCATCGCGACCGCGGAGATCCGGCCGTTGCCGCCGGTGCCGGTCGACGCCCCCCTCGACGACGCCCTGTCGCTGCTGCGGCGCACCAGTTCCCACCTCGGCGGAGTCGTCGACGAGCACGGCAGGGTCATCGGCATCGTCGCGCTCGAGGACCTCGTCGAACAATTCGTCGGCACCGTGCGCGACACCACCCACCGGATCGCCGACCCGGGACCGGGACCCCGGACGTGAACCCCGCCCCGACCCACCCCGGCGCCCGCCGGCCGGCGCAGCACCGCGATGGAATCATTGCAGCACCGATGCAGTCGTTACGGGCGGGAACCATGAGTGCGGTCCTGGCACCCGAGCAGTGGCTACCGCGCCGGGAGCGGCACCGCCACCGGCTGACGGCGCTGCTCGGCCCCTACCTCGACCGGCGAGCGCGCGGCGCCACCCACCCGGTGATCGACTTCCTGTTCACCTACTACAGCTTCACGCCGTCCCAGCTCATGCGCTGGCACCCCGGCTTCGGATCCACCCTCACCGGCTCCGCGTCGGCGGAGTACGCCACCCTGCGGGGCTACCGGACCACCGGCACCGGGGTCACGGTCGACCCCACCCACCTGGCCCGGCGGCGCGAGACCGTCCGATACGTCGCCGGCCTGCTCGAGGCCACCGCATCCCGGCCCGCGCACTTCGGCTGCTTCGGTCTCCACGAATGGGCGATGCTCTACCGCACTCGGCCCGAAGACGTCCGCCACAGCGCCGTACCCCTGCGCCTCGGCCACACCGGCACCGACGCCGTCGTCGAGTCGTTGCAGCTGCGCTGCACGCATTACGACGCGTACCGGTTCTTCACCCCGGACGCCGGCCCCCTCAACATCGAACCGCTCACCCGCGACGACCAGGCACGGCGGGAACAACCGGGCTGCCTGCACGCCGCCATGGACCTGTACAAATACTGCTACAAGCTCACCCCGCTGCTCGACACGGACCTGACCGTCGACTGCTTCGAGCTGGCCTACGCCGCCCGGGAACTCGACATGCGGGCCAGCCCGTACGACCTGAGCGAGTACGGCTACCCCCCGGTACCGATCGAAACACCCCGCGGACGAGCGGAGTACGTCCGCGAGCAGACGGTCCTGGCCGAGCGGTCCACCGCGCTGCGCGCGGCGCTGCTCGACCGGTGCCACCGGCTGCTCGACGCCGACCGGGAGCACGCCGGCCGCCGCTGAGCGGACACCGCCGCCTGCCCTCTCCCCGGGACGTCCCCGGCGCGCGACTCGGCACCCGCGACGATCGATATCCCTCCCCGCCGGGTCTACGCTGAAGTCTGGAGAGGCCACGACCCGATGCTGTACGTCTCCGTCCTGGGTGAGCAGTCGATCACCGACGACACGACCGGCGCCGTCGTGACGCGGTCCCCCCGCGGCACGACCCTGGTCGCCTACCTCGCCCTCCACGCCGGAGTTCCACAGCCCCGCCAGCTCATCGCCCCCCTGTTCTGGCCCGACTCGACGACCGCCCAGGCCCTGACCAACCTGCGCCGCGAACTGCACCACCTGCGCCGCGCCCTCGACGACGACCCGGCCGTCGGAGTGACCTCCCGGGATCTGTGCTGGCGCGACACCGAGACCAGCCGGGTGGACCTACGGACCTTCACCGTCGAGTACCACGCCGCCCTGGCGGCCGCGACGAGCGGCGACGACGAGGCGGCGCTGCGGCACGCCACCACGGCGCTCGCCGAATACCGCGGCTCCCTGCTGCCCGGCATGTACGACGACTGGATCCTCGAGGCCCGTTCGGATCTCGAACGGCACTGCGTCGACCTGTGCGATCTGCTGTGCCGGCTCCGGGCCCGCACCGGCGACCTCCCCGGGGCGATCGACGCCGCCCGCCGCCGGATCCACCTGCGGCCCCTGGAAGAGGGCGGATACCGCACCCTGATGCACCTGCAGGCCGAGCACGGCGACCGCGCCGCCGCGGTGAGCACCTATCACCGCTGCGCCGCCCTCCTCGAACGTGAACTCGGGGTGGCACCGGACCCGGCGACGCGCACACTCGCCGACCGCCTGCTCGCCCACGCGGCCCCCACCGCGGCCGCCCGCCCGACCGCCGAGCCGGCGGCCCGGCGGCCCGGACTCGCCGCCCCGGCACTCGTCGGACGCTCACGCGAACTCCGTCGGCTGCACGAGGCGTGGCGCACGGCGGCCGCCGGCCGCCCCACCCTCGTCCTCGTCACCGGCGGCGCCGGCGTCGGCAAGACCCGCCTGGTCGCCGAGATCGCCGACACGGCCCGCGCACAACCCGCAGTGGTGGCGAGCACCCAGTGCTTCGGAACGTCCGGACGGCTCGCCCTCGCCCCGGTCGCGGACTGGCTCCGCACCCCCGCGGTCCAGCCCACGCTCGCCGCGCTCGACCCGCTCTGGCGCGCCGAGGTCGACAGGCTCGTACCGTCCGGCACCACCCGCCCGGAACCCGGCGCCGGCCTCCGGGCGATGGTCGACGCCTGGCAGCGCCTCCGGTTCTTCGAAGGCCTGGCGCGGGCCCTGATCGGCGGCGGCCGCCCGGTCCTGCTGACCCTCGACAGCATCCAGTGGTGCGACCCGGAGACGCTGACGTTCCTGACGTTCTGCCTGTCCCTGACCCCCGACGCGCCCCTGATGGTGGCCGCGACAGCCCGCACCGACGACACCGACGAGAGCCGGGACCTCGAGCAATGGGCCGTCCGGATGCGGACCGCCGGTCTGCTCACCGAGCTGCCACTGCAGCCCCTGGGGGTCTCCGGCACCGCCCGCCTGGCCGAGGCGCTCGGCGGGTGCCCGCTCGACCTGCAGGACGCCGAACTGCTGCACGCGACCACCGGAGGCTTCCCGCTCTACATCATCGAAGCGATGCACAGCGGACCGGACCTCGCCCCCGCCGGCAGCCTGGCCGACGTGCTGCACGACCGGATCGAGCAGGTGAGCCCCGCCGCACGGGACGTCGCCGGACTCGCCGCGGCGGTAGGCCGCAACTTCACCCTCGACCTGCTCACCGAGGCCAGCGACCTCGACGCCGACGCCGTGGTGCGCGCCGTCGACGAGCTGTGGCAACGCAGAATCCTGCGACAGTTCCGCGACGGCTACGACTTCTCCCACGACCTGCTCCGCGACGCCGCCTACGCCCGGATCAGCCCGCCCCAGCGCTGGCTGCTGCACCGCCGTCTCGCGCAGAGCCTCGAATTGCTGCACGCCGACGACAGCGACAGCGTCTCGGCGCAACTCGCCGAGCAGTACGCCCGCGGGGGACGACCGGACCGGGCAGTGGCCTACTACCGTCGCGCGGCCGATGTCGCCTCGAGCACCTTCGCCCACACCGAGGCGATCCGACTGCACAAGAAGGCGCTCGTCATCGCCCGCACCCAATTCGAGGGGCGCAGCGCCGCCGTACAGGAACTCGCCGTCCGCGAAGCGATGGCGGCGCCGCTCAACGCCAGATACGGCTACTCCTCCCCCGAACTGCAACAGACCCTCGAGCGCTCGATCCGGCTGGCCGCATCCCTCGGCCGCAAGGACTCCCTCCTGGCCGGCCTCGTCGGGCTCTGGTCGTCGCGGTTCGTGCAGGGAAACATTGCCGGCGCCCACGAGGTGGCGACCCGCGCCCTGACCCTCGTCGACCCCGGCTCCCCGCTGAGCGGATCGGCCCACTTCGCATTCGCCGGTTCGGCGGTCGAGCTCGGCCGCCCCGAGGAGGCGCTCCACCACTTCGACCGCGCGGCCGCACTGACCCGGGGCGCTCCCTCGTTGACCGTCGGCACCCGGCCCGACGTGCACGGCAGCGCCTGGGCGGCACACGCCCACTGGCTGCTCGGCCACAACGACGCCGCACTGACCTGCTGCAACGAGGCCGTCCGGCTGGCCCGGACGATCGATCATCCGTACAGCCTGGCCGTCGCCCTGGCCTACAGCGGCATCACCCACCACCTGCGGGCAGACCCCGCCGCCCTCGACGTCGCCGTCGCGGAACTGACCGACCTGTGCGTCCGGTACGGATTCGCCTACTACAGCGAGTGGGCGCTGATTCTCGGCGGTTGGTCCCGCGGCGGCGAGGCCGGCCTCACGCAGGCGCGGCGCGGCATCGACACACTCCGAGCGGCCGGTTCGTTCGCCCGGATGCCGTACTGGCTCTCGCTGCTCGCCGACCTGTCGGTGCGGGAAGGAGATCCCGGCGCCGCCCGCGCCGCGCTCGATGCCGCCCTCGTCGCCGGACAGGCCCGCGACGACCTGTGGTGGCTGCCCGAGGTGATGCGGATGCGCGCGGCGCACGACGACCACGACGCCGCGATCGCGCGGCTGCGCGCCGCCGCCCGGACCGCGGCCGCCCACGGCAGTGCCGCCCTGCTCCGGCGCTGCGCGCGGGACCTCGCCGAACACGGCGTTCACCTGCCGCTCCCGGGCGTTCCCCCGGCCCCGTGACCGGCTGCGCGCACTCGAACGCTGCGCGAACGCCCCCTTCCTAGGGTCGACGGTACAACGCCCGCACCGGCGAGCGACCGACCCGAAAGGGACTCCCGTGACCACCATCTCGACCCGGTCGGCCGGCGCCGTGCCGTACGACGACCTGGCCGCGGCCCTGCGCGGCGACCTGATCACCCCCGGCGACACCCGCTACGACACGGCGCGTGCCGTCTACAACGGCATGATCGACAAACACCCCGCGGCGATCGCACGCTGCCGGGACGCCGCCGACGTCGTTTCCTGCGTCCGCTTCGGCCGCGCCCACGCCCTCACCCTGGCCGTGCGCGGCGGCGGGCACAACGCCGGCGGCCTCGGGGTGTGGGACGACGCGCTCGTCGTCGACCTGTCCCTGATGCGCAGTACCACGGTCGATCCGGCACACCACACCGTCCGCGTCGACGGCGGATGCACCTGGGGCGACGTCGACCACGCCACGGTCGCCTTCGGCATGGCCACCCCGTCCGGCTTCCTCTCGTCCACGGGTGTGGGCGGGCTGACCCTCGGTGGCGGCATCGGCTATCTCTCCCGTCGCTTCGGGCTGACCGTAGACAACCTTCTCTCCGCCGACGTGGTGCTCGCCGACGGCACGCTCGTGACGGCCGACGAGAACTCGCACAGCGACCTGTTCTGGGCGCTGCGCGGCGGCGGCGGGAACTTCGGCGTCGTCACCTCCTTCACCTTCCGCTGCCACGACATCGGCGAAGCCGGCATGATCGTCGGCGGCCCGGTGCTCTACGACCTCGCCGACACCGCCGACGTCATGCGCTGGTACCGGGAACTGCTGCCGGCGCTCCCGGAGGAACTCAGCGGCTGGATCGCGCTGCTCACCGTCCCACCCGCCGCCCCGTTCCCCGAGGACCTCTGGGGCCGCAGGTGCTGCGGCATCGTCTGGTGCTACACCGGACCGCACGGCAAGGCCGACGAGGTGCTCGAGCCCATCCGGACCTACGGCTCGCCGCTGCTGGTCGGCCTGCACGACATGCCGTTCACCGTGCTGCAGAGCGCATTCGACGCCCTCTACCCGCCCGGCCTGCAGTGGTACTGGCGGGCGGACTTCTTCGACGAGATCACCGACGCCGCGATCGACGTGCACTGCCGGTACGGGCAGCAGCTGCCGACCGGTCACTCCACCATGCACCTCTATCCCATCGACGGCGCCACCAGCCGTGTCCCCGAGGACGCGACCCCCTTCGCGTACCGGGGCGGCGGATGGGCGGGAGTCATCGTCGGCGTCGACCCCGACC